>NZ_CABUAN010000004.1 GCF_902489635.1 uncultured Porphyromonas sp.
GAAGTTATCAAAAACATCATTCTTGAGAAATTGCATTAGCGGGTGGAATGTACGACAGCTAACAGCTAACGGCCAACCTTGGCTTCGCTTCAGATATTTGAGTACCTTTGCATAAATACTGTATGATGCCCTTTGTATAGTCTTTGATACGGACTAGGTGGGGGGCGCATATTGTTGCTTGACTTCTTTTATCTGTTGTACCCATAGCACATTCCGCACGTTTCACCGCTAAGACTCACGCTCGCCTATGTCGCATCACACACCTCGTCCACGGCGCCGATCGCTACTCCCCTCCTCTAGGATTATTGCGATCGTCTGTATCGCCCTACCACTCTTCCTGCTGGGATCTATCGCTCTCCTTGAGGTGGGCAAGTGCCACCTAGAGCAGTCGGTACGCGAGGAGATGACCTTCACCGTCTTACTAGACCCTGAGACCACTGAGCAGGATAGCATACAACTGATGCAGCAGGTGAGCCAGGCTCCGTACGTCAAGGATGTGACCTACATAACGCCCACCGAGGCTGCACGACAGCTCGAAGAGGAGATAGGCGAAGATCCCGTGGCGGTACTCGGCTTTAACCCCCTACAGCCCTCGCTAGAGGTGCATCTCAAGTCACAGTACGCCGTAGCCGATAGCATGGCGCAGATAGAGAGTGACTTCGCCTCGTGGGGCAACGTGCAGACGATGAGCTATCGTGGAGATATGCTCCAGATGATCGATGAGAATATGCAGCATCTCTCGACAATCCTACTGATCGTCTCGCTGATCCTGCTGGTCATCGCTATCATACAGGTCAATAGTATGACCCACATTATGATCTACAGCCGGCGCTTCCTGATCCGCTCCATGACCCTGCTGGGTGCTAAGCCGAGCTTGATCCGTAAGCCTTTTACCACTTACAGCATTTTCAATGGTCTGTGGGGTGGCTTGCTGGCGGTCTGTATGATTCTAGGCACGCTCGGCTATATGACGCAGCGCAATCCGCAGCTCATCGAGAGCTATCTCAGCTACAGCGAGGTGGCGATCATCCTCGGAGGGATCATTTGCCTCGGCATCTTGCTCTCGTGGATCACCGCCTCGATATCGACGAGCAAGTACATTCGTATGGATGGCGGACGTATCGTCATGGCTTAGTCATTATCTCATACATCACAACTTATCAATTATGGTATTTGGCAAGAAGAACTATATCCTCCTAGCGATCTCCGTGGGGATCATTATCTTGGGTCTCCTCTTGATGTCGGGGGGAGGTAGTGCAGACAATCCAGAGTTTACGGCAGAGATCTTTAGCACACGTCGTATCGTCGTGGCGCCTATCGTCACGCTGGTCGGCTTCCTCCTAATCATCTACGCTATCATGGCTAAGCCCAAAAGCTCCAACAAAAGCAAAGACAAGGGTAGCAATACTACGCCACAGAACAAGTAAACCTCTTGTGCCGAAACGCTTAAGATGACGCTACTCGAATCCATTATTCTAGCCATCGTAGAGGGGCTGACGGAGTTTCTCCCAGTCAGCTCTACGGGGCACATGATCCTCACGCAGGGCGCACTCGGCATGGAGAGTACCCCTTTCCTACGGGCCTTTACGGTGATGATCCAGTTTGGCGCGATCCTCTCGGTCGTGGTGCTGTACTACAAGCGATTCTTCACCTTTCGAGTGGAGGAAGGCGCACGACAGCTTCCTCAGCGGTGGCAGTGGGTCGGACGCTTCTCCTTTTATATCAAGCTCCTCGTCGGTCTGATCCCTGCAGCAGTCATCGGGCTACTACTGGAGGAGCAGATAGATAAGCTCCTGGACAATGTCTACGTAGTCGCCACGATGCTCTTCTTGGGTGGCATCTTTATGCTCTTCATCGATCGCATTTGGCCTGCCACAAAACAGACGGTGGAGCGTCCGTCGTACCTCAACGCTTTCGTCATCGGCTGCTTTCAGACCATCGCTATGATCCCAGGCGTGTCACGCTCTATGGCGACGATCGTAGGTGGACTACAGCAGCGACTCACGAGACGCGCAGCGACCGAGTTCTCCTTCTTCCTAGCGGTGCCGACGATGCTCGGCGCTACCCTACTCAAGGGGTACAAGCTCCTCTCCGATCCTGTCTCTAGTCAGATGCTTCAGGAAAACTGGGTGGCACTACTCGTGGGCAATGTGGTTGCCTTCGTGGTAGCACTGCTGGCGATCAGGTTCTTTATCAACTATGTGACCCGCTACGGCTTCAAGCTCTTTGGCTACTACCGTATTGTGGTCGGTCTACTGGTACTCATCCTACTACTCTGCGGAGTGCCTCTAGCGATGCACTAAGATGAATCAGGAAGTCTCCTCCAAGCTCTACACACCTGCCGACCTGCAGGTTCATCGCCCCCTCACGCTACGTACGGGAGCGATCATACCCTTGGACAAGCCGTTGGGGTGGACCTCCTTTGACGTGGTCAATAAGGTGCGCATCATGGTGCGCCAGGTGACTGGTGTCAAGCGCATCAAGGTGGGACACGCTGGGACGCTCGACCCGCAGGCGACGGGCGTGCTGGTGCTCTGCACAGGGCGTGCTACGAAGCTCATCGAGCAGCTGATGGACCATGACAAGGAGTACCGCGCCACGCTACAGCTCGGAGCCACCACACCCTCCTTCGACAGCGAGCACGAGATCGACGCGACCTATCCCTATGAACATATCACGGAGGAGATGGTGCGGAGTGCCTTGCGCCAGTTCACGGGAGAGATTGACCAGCGACCTCCCACCTTCTCAGCCGTCAAGGTAGGGGGCATACGCGCCTACGACCTAGCCCGTCAGGGACAGGAGGTAGAGCTGGCACACAAGCACATCACCATTCACGAGCTGGAGCTACTCAGCTTCACGTCCCCCACCCTACAGCTACGCATCGTCTGTAGCAGAGGCACCTACATTCGTTCGCTGGCACGTGATCTCGGCACAGCTCTCGACTCGGGAGCTTATCTCACCCAGCTGGTGCGGACACGCTCTGGCGAAGTGTCACAGGCAGACTGCTTTAGCCTCGACCAGCTAGACGAACTGCTCGCCCTAACGCCCGACGAGGAGAAACTCTCCTGACCAAACACCCTTACTATACTCACTCTATCCCATTAGAAACAGAATCCAATATGCGACATAAAGCGAAGCTATCACACTTTGATTACAAGCTCCCCGAGGAGCTCATTGCTCAGTACCCGACCACTTTCAGAGATCAGTCTCGTATGATGGTACTGCACCGCACAGACGGCTCTATCGAGCATAAGAACTTTGTGGACATCCTCGACTACTTTGGCGAGAAAGACACTTTTGTCTTCAACGATACGAAGGTTTTCCCCGCCAGACTCTATGGTCTGAAGGAGAAGAACCAGGCGAAGATCGAGGTCTTCCTCCTGCGTGAGCTCAACGACTCCCTGCGCCTATGGGATGTACTCGTAGATCCGGCTCGCAAGATCCGCATCGGCAACAAGCTCGAGTTTGGCGAGGAGGGCGGTGCCCCCGTGCTGGTCGCTGAGGTTATAGACAACACCATCTCGCGCGGTCGTATCTTGCGCTTCCTCTACGATGGCTCTCACGATGACTTCCTCAAGGATCTGTACAGTCTAGGCGAGGCTCCACTCCCCGCAGAGATCAAGCGACCCGCTGAGCCTAGCGACCTAGAGCGTTATCAGAGTGTTTTTGCGAAACATATCGGTGCCGTCTGCGCCCCCGCTGCGAGCCTGCACTTTAGCGACATTATCCTGCACAAGCTACGCCTGCAGGGGTGCAACCTTGCTTTCCTCACACTGCACCACAACCTCTCTAGCTATCAGGAGATTGAGGTAGAGGCGATCAGCAAGTATAAGGTGGAAAACGAAGAGATGTACATCCCCATCGAGTGCTGCGACATCGTCAACCAAGCACGCGACGACAATGCGCAGATAGTGGCTGTCGGAGCGACCGTCATGCGAGCTCTCGAGACGGGCGTCAGCACAGACGGCTACCTCAAGGAGTTCAGTGGCTGGACCAACGAGTTTATCTATCCGCCTTACCACATTCACCTGCCGACCGCTATGCTGACCAACTTCAATGCGCCAAAGAGCATCAACCTCATGTGCGCTGCCACCATGGGTGGTGAGAAGAATGTGATGAATGCAATGAATGTAGCGGTCAAGGAGAAGTACCGCTTCGGTTGCTACGGGGATGCGCTCCTCATTATGGACTAAAGGATCCCGCTAAGACTCTCTCACTGTCGCTCCTATGCCTACTGCTTACATAGCCCTCGGTAGCAACCTCGACGAGCCTCGTCACCAGCTACTAGAGGCGATCAGACGAATGCGCCTTCGTGGGCTCCGAATCTGCAGCGTTGCTCCCTTTGTGGAGACGCGCCCCGTGGGCTTCGCTTCGGAGCATCTCTTCCTCAATAGCGTCGTGTCCGTTCACACGACAGCGACACCAGCAGAGCTTTTGGCACAGCTTCAGGCTATCGAGCGTGAGATGGGGCGACTGCACAAGTCGCACGACGGCATCTACTCCGACCGAGTCATAGACCTAGACATCCTGCTCTACGACCAGTGTGTCGTGACCACGCCTGAGCTCACCATCCCGCATCCTCGTATGTGTGAGCGCGCCTTCGTCCTGCAGCCACTCAGCTACATAGCACCTGAGCTCACCATCCCCACGACGGGGGCCACCGTGGCTCAGCTACTAGCCGCCCTGCCCGCATGATACATGATCTGAGCGAAACGATCTGCGCGCCGGCCACCGCACTAGGCGGAGGACTAGCCGTCATACGTATCTCGGGAAGCCTAGCCCCGCAGATCGCTGAGACGCTTCTTGGCAAAAGGCTCGCGCCTCGTGAAGCCACGACCGCTGGACTACGCATTGACGGACAACTCATAGACCTCGTCGTAGCCACCTACTTCGCCGCCCCACACTCCTACACTGGCGAAGAGGTCGTCGAGCTTTCTTGCCACGCCTCCCCCTACATCGTACGTTCCATACTGGAGTGGATCGCTCAGCAGAAAGGGTGCCGCATGGCCGATCCAGGCGAATTTACCCGTCGTGCCTTGGCGCATGGCAAGCTAGACCTAGCCGAGGCGGAGGCGGTCGCCGACCTCATCGCTGCGACCACTGCCACACAGCACAAGATGGCTATGGAGCAGCATACCGGCAGGCTCAGTCATCTGCTCAACGAACTGCGGGCAACGCTCCTACGCTTCGCCGGTCTTCTCGAGCTAGAGCTAGACTTTAGCGAAGAGGATGTAGCCTTTGCCGATCGCTCCACACTAGTTGAAACGTTAGCCACCATACAGCACCAGCTTCGCCTGCTCACGCAAAGCTTCAGCACCGGGCAAGAACTCCAGCAAGGCATCCCGACCGCTATCATTGGCGCTCCCAACGTGGGCAAGAGCAGTCTCCTCAACGCCCTTCTCCAGCACGAACGAGCTATCGTCAGCGACATCCCTGGCACCACCCGTGACACCGTCGAGGGGCGACTAACCATCCGAGGCACACTCTTCCGGCTCATCGACACCGCCGGGCTGCGCCAGACGACCGACCTCGTGGAGCAACTAGGCATCGAGCGCAGCTACCAGCAGATCTCCTCCGCACGGCTCATCCTCTGGGTCATCGCCCCGCCCCTACCCACGTGGGACGAGCTAGAGACACAGCTCGGTGAACTCCTGCCACTCACCGCCCCCGATAGTACCCTCATGCTCCTGCTCAACAAGCGGGATCTACTCACCGAGAGCGAGGTCACGGACTGGCTCAGCCACTGCTCCGAACAGCTACAACGCATGAACGGCAAGCGACACACCACCCCTCCGCTAGCCATCTCAGCACGAGCCGCTGAGGGCATCGAAGCTCTCGAAGAGCTTATGGTCACCAACACCCACACCCTTCACGGAGAGGAGGAGGAGACCGTGATGCTCTACAACCTGCGCCACTACGAGGCGCTCACCAAGGCAAGTCACGCCTTAGAGTTAGTCTCCGAGGGACTCCACAACAGCTTGACCAGTGACCTCATCACCCCCTATCTCCGTGAGGCGATCGAAGAGATCGGCCTCGTCACAGGCGACTCCATCACCTCCGACGAGGTGCTCGGCTTCATCTTCTCTCACTTCTGCATCGGCAAATAGTATGGGACAGGGACGCATCGCAGAGGAGCAGCAGGTCATTAGGCAGATGATCCAGCTCTACTGCAGGAAGAAAGAGGGAAATGAAACGCTCTGCGACAGCTGTCGCGAACTACTCGAGTACGCCACACGGCGACTAGACCGCTGCCACTACGGCGCAGCAAAGCCCACCTGCCGCAAATGCCCCATACACTGCTACCGACCCGACATGAAAGCCCGCATTCAGACGGTGATGCGCTGGGCTGGTCCCCGTATGCTCTTCCACCACCCCCTCGCCGCTGTCAAGCACCTCCTCCGCGAGCTCTAGAGCCACCCGCTCCTTTACCACCTTTTTAAAGTTGCCTGCAAGGCGTTTGAACGCTTCTGTAGGATTTCCAAAAGCTTTCCTCTCTTGGAAAAAACAATTCCCAAGGAAGGAAAGTTTCTTTTCCAACGCTGGAAAGCTTCATTTCCAACGCTGGAAAGTTTCTTTTCCAACGGAGGAAATGTTTCGTTCCAGCGGGGGTGGGAGCGATTCGTCCCATGAGGATGGGACGTTGTTTGAGACGTGTTTTAGCGAGTAATACCTATTACTGGGTAGGTTTGCGAAGGTGGCCCCTTGACAAAGAGGTATAACTTTGCGGTGCAATAGATTCATACAAGCTGTACACCCCCGCAACAACTGATGGCTAAGGCTCAGCATAACGCATATATCAAGCAGATGCACCGCTACGATGCACTCATGACGGGACGCTCCTGGTGGGGGCATCTCTTTATGAATGGGCTCTGGCAGGTGGATCAGCTACAGATGGCGGCAGAGGTCTTGGCTATGATCCCCGATGACTTTGCGGGGCGGCTACTAGATGTGCCGGTGGGGACTGCGGTCTTCACCTGCGACAAGTACAAGCAGCTTGCCAAGGCTCAGATCACTGCACTGGACTACTCCGAGAAGATGCTCGAGATGGCTGCTCACCGCTTTGAGGTGGAGGGGGTGACCAATGTATCGCTCGTGCAGGGCGATGTGGGGGCGATGCCCTTTGCCGATGGGGAGTTTGACTATCTGCTCACGATGAGTGGCTTACAAGCTTTCCCCGACAAGGAGCGAGCCCTCCGTGAGATGCACCGTGTGCTGAAGCTGGGAGGGCGACTGTGTGGATGCTTTTACGTACGTGGGGAGCACCGCGTGGGCGACTGGATAGCTCGCCATATATTGGAGCGCAAGGGGTACTACTGCCCGCCACACTACACAGCCCCGGAGGCGGTGGCAGTTCTTCGAGACCTCTTTGGGGAGCGTATCTCCGTACATCAGTACCACGCTATGCTCATCTGCTCAGTAATCAAAGATAGGTAAACAAACGAACTATGAATAGTCCGACACCAGATATACAGCAGCGTATCGAGGAGGGTGCCATGCGGCTCTTCTCTCGGCATGGCTACATAGGCACCTCGATGCGTATGGTAGCCAAGGAGGCTTACGCCTCGCTGGGCAGTATATACTACTATTATGAGGACAAGGAGGCGCTCTTTCGCTCGCTCGTAGAGCCTGCGATCAAGGGGCTAGAGGCACTTTACGCTTTACCGCCTAAGGATCAAGATATGGAGATGGATATGCTGGACCCTGTGGAGCGTAAGCGGAGGGGCTACTCGAAGTCACCTTTCTACCAGTACATCATCGACCATGCGGAGGCTCTGCGACTGGTCTTCTTCGCCAGTGCGGGTTCCTATCTGGATCACTACGAGACTCGGCTCAATCAGCTGAGCAACGAGGCGACCATCCGCTACTTCGAGCGGTATCGGGAGCTCCATCCCGACTGGAAAGCCGAGGTCGATCCCGCCTTCGTCGATATTTACTCAGCCTTTATCACGGCAACCATCAAAGCTATACTGCAACGGTCCGACACCAGTCCAGAAGAGCTGGTACGGTTCTGTCAGTGCCACGAGAAGTTTAGCTTAGGCGGTTGGCGAGAGCTCTTAGGGGTCTGGTGAAACAGTTCACCAGACCCTTTTTTTGAACACTTAGCGAAAGACGTTCAGTTTCCCCATCTTCCCAATAAGCAAATCAACCAACTAATCAATGAGACGATACAGACTACTATTACTCATCACGCTACTCTCCCTCAGCGCAGCAGTAGCTCAGGAGTACCACTACCGTGGCAGCGTACTAGATGACGCTACGGGCGAACCCCTCATCGGAGCCAATGTCTATGCCGAGCCAAAAGGTGCGGGAGCCGTCACCGATGCCGAGGGTCGCTGGGAGCTCACCTCCAAGCAGCGTGTCAAGACGCTCGTCGTGAGCTACGTGGGCTACAAGAGCAAGCGCATCACATCTCCACGGCAAGATGGCAAGCCGATCAGCGTGAGACTAGAGGTCGACGAGACAACGCTGGGCAGTGTCGTCGTCGTTGCCAAGCGTCAGGAGCGCGCTCTGCGTGAGTCCGCTATGCCTATCTCGGTCATCTCGATGCGACAGCTACAAGGCACCGCCTCCTCGATAGACGAGGTGCTGTCTCGCACTACAGGCGTGACGCTACGCAATACGGGCGGACTAGGGAGTGCCTCGCGCATCTCGCTACGTGGACTAGAGGGCAAGCGGATGGGTATCTACATTGACGAGACACCCTTTGGCGAGATGAGCGACTTCATCTCGATCAGTGACATCCCGACCGATATGATCGAGCGGGTAGAGGTCTACAAGGGGATCGTGCCCTACAAGTTTGGTGGCTCAGCTATGGGCGGAGCGGTGAATGTAGTGCTCAAGGAGTACCCGCCGAAGTACTTTGACGCTTCGTATGAGGTGGGATCGTACAATTCGCACATGCTCTCGACAGTCTTCAAGCGCACACTGGAGGATGCGGGCGTGCAGCTAGGACTTGGCGGTACGCTCGCCTACTCGGACAACAACTACAAGATGGAGCTGCCACACTACAAGGATCGGATCGTGAGGCGAGACCACGACCAGTTTAAGAAAGCGATCCTAGGCGGTAGCCTCAAGGCGACGAAGTGGTGGTTTGACGAGATCAAGCTAGAGTGCGCTGGGACCTACATTCGCAGAGAGATACAGGGCTTCGAGTGGGACGTACGAGAAGCTTTTACCCTCTCCAAGGGATTGGCTCTGGAGAGTACCTTCAAGCGTGCAGACTTCTTCCTCCCAGGGCTAGATCTAGACGCATCGGTCGGGCTAGTCTTCGGGCAAAATGGACTGACCGACAAGGCTGCGCATCGCTACGACTGGGATGGCAAGGAGTACCCCGCTGGCTCCTCCTATGGGGGCGAGCTATCGAGCATACCTACCGATGGGATCAATCGGACGATCAACCTGGTGGACAAGCTCAACCTGAACTATACGCTAGACCGCCATCAAGCTTTCAATCTCAACCTGTGCCACACCTACGCTTATCGCAATCCTACGGACACGCTTATGGATCGTGCTTTGGGCTATAAGGCGAACTTCAAGAGCCGTATGAACAGCCTCACGGCGGGTGCTTCCTACGATCTCACGCTCTTTGAGGATCGGCTCCAAAATGCGGTCACCGCAAAGTACTACAACTACCGCTCTCGCTCTAAGGTGATCGGGACGATCAGTATGGGCGACCTCAAGGATGTGATGACCAATCGGCACTTCTTCGGCTGGAGCGAAGCTATCCGCTACCGCTTCACACCAGACTTCCTGATCAAGGCTTCCTATGCGGACGAGGTGCGCATACCTACGAGTGAGGAGCTACTAGGCAATGGCTACTCGATCAGTGCCTCGACGGACCTTCGTCCCGAGCATAGCCGTGGGGGTAACATTGGCTTAGTCTATCGCAACCTCTCGCCCTCATCAAGACGGTTGATCGAGGCTGAGGTCAATGCTTTCGGCTCTTACATCACCGATATGATCCGCTTCATGCCAGGGATTATCCCCTCGATGAGCTGCTATCAGAACTTCGGGAGCATCCGCACGTGGGGCGTAGAGGGCGAGGTGAAGTGGGATGCCCTCCCCTGGCTCTACCTCTATGGCAATGCAACCTACCAAGACCTCAGAGACACACGCCGACTGATCCCCTCGACGAATGTCGCTAACCCGACTTACCTCAAGCGCATGCCCAACATCCCCTACTTCCTAGCCAATGCGGGCTTGGAGCTACACAAGGAGAACCTCTTCGGCGGGGAGGGCTACAACAGCCGTCTGATGCTCGACGCCTCCTATGTGCATCAGTACTACTACGACTTCGAGGTGAGCCAGTACCAAGAGCGCAAGATACCGACTGCACTGCGCCTAGACTTAGGACTAGAGCAGAGCCTGCGCAATAATCAGTGGACGATTACCTTCAAGGTCAAGAACCTGACCAACCAGCGTCAGATGTCGGAGCTAAACCGTCCGTTACCAGGTATTAACTTCTCGGTAAAGCTGCGATACCTCTTCAGATGACAACTATATATTCACCAATTCAAATAACAGATTTCACTATGAACAGATTCAACAAACTAACCAACAGGCTCACCCTTATCGCTGTCCTCCTACTAGGGCTAGCGCTCACCAGCTGTGACAAGGAGCCTAAGCCGACACCCCAGACGGGTAGTGAGCGGATTCTCTTCTCTACCTCAATAATGAATGCGGACGGTGCCTCAGGCAATGGTTACCTGCAGGCTATCGGTGCTATCGAGGCGAAGAAGTACGACAACAGCCGTGGCGTGCCGGTAGGCTTCGGCACGGAACCTATCTACTGCGGAGATCATCTCTACGTCCTACCCGACTATATGGGTATGGGCAAGACTGAGCTCGTCTACTACACCGTAAGCAAGGAGTTGCAGTTCACCAAGCGTGGCGCTATGGAGCTCCCAGGAGGAGCTGGTGCCTGCAATGTGGTCGAGGTCTCGCCTGAGAAGGCTTACATCAGCTTCCAAAACATCGGACAGGTCTGGGCGTTTAACCCCAAGACGATGACCAAGACGGCCGTGATAGACCTCAACCAGTACAAGCACGCTGATACCAATGTGATGCCTGGTGCTATGGCAGTACGCGACGGCAAGCTCTACGTAGGGCTCTGCCAGTTGGACTCCAAGTGGATGCCACTACACAAGGAGGTCGAGCTGGCACTCATAGACATCGCAACGGACAAGGTGGAGAAGAAGATTTCCTCTACCACCTCGGGGCTCTGTGTCGCTACCCGTCCGATCGTGGCTAACTCGATCTTCCTCGATGACAAGGGCGATCTGTACATACTCTGCATGGGAAGCTTTGGCTTCAACCCTGAGTTCCCCGGAGGTATCGTTCGCATCAAAAAGGGTGAGACCGAGATCGACCCCTCATGGTCTATGAATCTCTCGGAGATCAACATAGAGGTCAAGGGCATCCTACCCAAGACGACCAAGCTACCCGCCAACTACATCGCATCGATGCACTACGTCTCTGGCTCTAAGGCGGTCGCCATCATGGGCATCTATGCGCTCGACCCCACGAGCACGAACCCCTACACGGCTCTCTACTGTATTCCTGCAGTCATCGACCTAGAGCAGCGTACCATCCAGCAGATTGAGGGGATCCCAGCATCTAATCCTCACGCATGCGCCCTCGGGTGGTACAACGATCGGATCATGATCGGCTCGGCAGGCAAGGAGCGTAGCGGATTTTACTCCTACGACCCTAAGACAGGTGCCGTATCTGACGGACCCGCCTTTGAGGTAGAGGGCAATCCCGTCTCCTTCTACCAAATGAAGTAGTTTAGAAAGTATAGGACACAAAAAAAGGCGGGTCGCTAAGTCAGCGATCCGCCTTTTTCTATGGCTTCGTATTTGAGTAGAAAGATTACTCGGAGGGAGTTTTACTAGCGAGGCAAATGGTGCGCCCTACCCTTTGGTAGCTGCCTGTACGACGTTGAGCACGTAGTCGCCCAGCTGCTCGTAGTAGCCTACGAGATCCATATAGCTTACGGACTCGGGGTAGTCGTACTTCTGCGTACGGACGTTTTCCATGTTCTGAGCTTTCAGCAAGGTGCGCAGGTCGTTGAGTTGCTTCTCTAACGTGTAGCTCTCACGAGCGTCAGACTCCGAGAGCTTGTTGCGCCTCAAGAGCTCGGCCATCTTGAGAGCCGTCTCTGTGGCGATCGTGTGGATCTGCAGGAGGTTGTTGCGCACCATATCGGTGTAGCTCTTACCGAGCTGGTGGTAACGATTGATCTCACGCGCTATGCCCACCGCAGCATCGGCGACACTCTCTATCTCGGTTGCTACACGGTAGTAGACGAGTATATCGCTCTGTGACTCCTTACCTAGCTCCGTGTGGGAGATCTTGTTGAGGTAGTCGGCTATCTCGACCTCTACGGCATCGGATATGTCCTCCTCTTGCTCGCACTTGTTGTAGAGCCTCTTGAGCTCGACAGGATTGTCTGTCTTGAGCATCCCCTCACAGTAAGACATCATCTGCGTAACCCTGCTGGCGTACTCGGCCAGCTCTTGCTGCACTTGTAGCAGACCGATCTCACCCGTTGGTAGGATACCAGCACGTATGTAGCGTAGGTGAGTTTGCTCTGTGTCACCCTTCTTAGACTTCTTCATTGGGATGGCTCGCTGGCAGATCTTGACATAGACCGGTACGAACCAGATCATCACAAAGGCGTTCAGCAGGTTGAAGGTGGTGTGGAAGAGTGACAGTCCGATAGAGACCGTCGTGGCTAGACTGACGATCTGAGCTTGTATAGCAGCTAGCGAGGGGTCGGCCAGTGGCTCTACTGATGAGATAGCACTCATACTAGCGGGATCGTAGACCTGACTGAGGCGAGAGGTGTACTCATATAGCTCTCGTGGATCACCTACGCCCATATTCATCAGCCAGTTGGCGATCATATTGGTAAAGGGGTAGAAGAAGATCAAGACGAGTAGCACACCGAAGACGTTGAATAGCAGGTGAGAGAGTGCAGCTCGCTTCGCATTGACATTAGCTCCGAGAGCCGCCAGATTAGCGGTGATGGTCGTTCCGATGTTTTCGCCTAGGATCATGGCCGTAGCGATCTCGAAGGGTATCCACCCTTTCGAACACATGATGAGTGTGATCGCTACCGTCGCACTGGAGGACTGCACCACCAGCGTCATAATGGTACCGATCAGGAGGAAGATCAGGATAGACCCAAAGCCCATGTCGGTGTACCCACGGAGGAATTCGAGTGCCTCAGGATGACTCTGGAGGTCTGGCATCGAGTCCTTGAGAAACTGCAATCCGAGGAAGAGGAGCGAGAAGCCTACGAGGAACTCGCCCAGCGAGTTGAGCTGCTCCCGCTTCATATAGATGAGCGGTATGGAAATGGCGAAGAGCGGTATGGCAAAGGTCGATATATCTATCTTAAAGCCGAAGAGGGTGATGACCCAAGCGGTGACGGTCGTACCAATGTTAGCGCCCATAATGACCGATATGGCCTGTCCTAGCTGGAGGAGTCCCGCATTGACGAAGCTGACGACCATCAGTGTCGTAGCACTAGAGGACTGCACCAAGGCGGTCACCAAGACACCAGTGAGTAGCCCTAAGACTCGCCAGGAGGTCATCGCTGCGAGGATCTGACGCATCCTATCGCCTGCTGCCTTTTGGATGCCCTCGCTCATGATCTTCATACCAAAGAGAAAGAGTCCTAGCGATCCCAGCAGATAGATAAAGTCAAACAGAGTAAATGCCATGAGTATGTCGTTGTTTGTATGTCATTACCATGCAAAAGTCCCCTAAGACCTACCAGCTACATGAGGCTCAAAGCCGCATATTCACAATGGTTGTCATGCGACTGAGTCACCTGATCTGACTGATTATGGTCCTTTGGTGACAGCTATTTCGTAACTTCGCATGCAAAGGTAACGATTTTAGACTGGTTAGACTACCTAACCGGCTATACAATTTGACAAAAGATATCTAAGTACCAGCCTCTATGGATAATCTATCAATATACTGCCCCAATCTGGACGAGCATCTCAGCGTGCCACCTGGAGCCACACTCTATCAAGTAGCACAGAGCTATCGCAACGCTCTAGGCTTCGAGCCTGTCAACGCGCGTGTCAATAACCTCACTGTCGCCCTCGACTGGAGGCTCCGCGAGTCCTGTCAGGTCGAGTTCGTCGGGCTCACCGAGGAGAGCGGTCGGCACACCTATCTGCGCTCCCTCTGCCTCCTCTTTGCTAAGGCACTCCACGATGAGCTGCCGCACTACCATCTGAGCGTACGGCACTCCCTCTCGGGGGGCTACTTTAGTGTTGTCAGGTGTGGCGACAAGGGTATTACAGAGGAGCAACTAGCCATCGTCAAGCGACGCATAGACCACCTCATTGCTGAGGATCTACCCTTCGAGCGTCGCACCGTACCAGCCGAAGAGGCGGTGCAGATCTTTACCGCCATGGGTGAGATGGACAAGGTGGACCTCATCACCTCCAGCGGTCAGCCCTACGTCACCTATCACTATCTCGATGGGTATCCCGACAACTACTACGGCTCGCTGCTTCTCTCCACAGGACAAGTTCAGCTCTACGATCTCGACCCCTACCTGGGTGGCGTACTGATACGTGTACCCTCGATAGTCAAGCCTACAGAGCTGACACCCTTTGAGCCACAGCAGCCGATGCGTGAGGTCTTTAACAAGCAGTCTCGTCTACTCAACCTCCTCGACGTAAGCTATGTGGGAAGTCTCAACAAAGCAATCAGCACGGGACACTTCTCCGAGATCATACAGGTCGCCGAGGCTGCACAGGAAAAGGAGATAGCCGCCATGGCTACTGAGATCGCCGAAGCATACAACAAGAAAGGTGTGCGCATCATACTCGTGGCAGGACCCTCATCTTCGGGCAAGACCACCTTTACCAAGCGACTACGCCTGCAGCTTATGGCGAACTACCTACGTCCTCACCAGATATCGCTCGACAACTACTTCGTAGCCCGTGAGTTGACTCCCCTAGATGACAATGGGGAGTACGACTATGAGCATATCGAGGCACTAGACCTAGAGCTCTTTGCCAGTGATCTGCGTCGGCTCCTAGCGGGTGAGCTAGTCGATATGCCTCTCTTTGACTTTACTCAAGGTGCTAGAGTGTACCAAAAGGAGCTCCTACAGCTTGGGGAGGGAGACCTGCTTCTCATCGAGGGCATCCATGCGCTCAATCCACGACTCATCCCCGATGATCTACAGCACCTCACCTATAATATATATATCAGTGCCCTGACAGCCCTCGGACTAGATGCACACAACCGCATCCCCAGTACCGACATACGTCTCCTCAGGCGTATGGTGCGTGACCACAAGTACAGAGGCTACTCAGCCATCGACACCATCAGCCGGTGGCGTAGTGTGCGAGCTGGCGAGGAGCGATGGATCTTCCCCTACCAGCAGAGAGCCAACGTCCTCTTCAACAGTGCGCTCCTATACGAAGTTGCCGTCCTCAAGACCCTTGCCGAGCAGATCCTCTACCAGGTACCCGCCTGCGTCCAGGAGTACAGCGAGGCGCGCCGCCTGCTACGCTTCCTAGAGCACGTCAGGCCAGCACCCATCGACGAGATCCCCTCCACCTCGCTCCTGCGCGAGTTTGTCGGGGGCAGCTCATTTCACTATTGACCCCACAGCTATGTCCAAGAAGAAAAACAAAGCCCCCTCCACGGGAGGCATCGTATATAGTACCGACCCCGACTGGTCGCCACAGCAGGCGAGTAGCGAGGCTGAGACTCTCCCTCCCGCTCAGCAACGACTACGCATACAGTACTCCCGCGCTGGCAGAGGAGGGAAGGAGGCACTCATCATCATGGGCTTCGTCGGGTCTGACAGCGATCTGGCAGATCTCGCCCGTCAGCTCAAGCAGTCGCTCGGCTGTGGAGGCTCTACACGTGATGGCGAGATACTGCTCCAGCAAAACGATAAAGAGAAGCTCATCAAGCTCCTTCAGTCTAAAGGGTACAAAGACACCAAGTAACGCCTTCCGCTATGCCCATAGAGAAAACCTCCATCCTAGAGATGCAGCGTCTCACCTCCGAGGAGTACCACTCAGCTCCCAAGGTGCCGCTCACCATACTCCTAGACAATGTGCGTAGCATGCACAACGTCGGCTCGATCTTTCGCACGGCAGACGCCTTTCGCCTTGAGGAGCTGCTCCTCGTCGGCATCACAGGCTGTCCGCCCCACCCGCTCATTCACAAGACCGCCATCGGTGCCGAGGAGGCAGTGCCGTGGCGACACCTAGACTCTGCCATCGAGTTCCTTGAGGCGTGCCGAGCAGCGGGACGCACCATCTTCGCCCTCGAGCAGACACATCAGAGCATCACGCTCGGCAGCCAGCCACCGCTAGACGATCGTGGAGCCGTCCTGATCGTGGGCAACGAAGTGCATGGCATCTCTGACGAGGTCATTCAGTATGCCGACTATTGTCTAGAGATCCCGCAGTACGGCACCAAGCACTCGCTCAATGTGAGCGTCGCCACTGGCATCGCCATCTACGACCTCTGCACCCCTTATCTGGAGATACATCATAGCTTAACCTAGCCGCAAAGGCCGTTTCAATCTTTTTATGTAGCTTTGCCATATAGAAAACTCAACACGACAACACTATGGAAGAAAACATGATCGCATACATCGGCACCAATGCTGGTCTCGTCTGGAACGCACTAGACAAACTAGGCAAGATGGACATCAAGCAACTCAAGAAGGCGACCAAGATCCGTACCGAAAAAGATCTCTACGCTGCGCTCGGCTGGCTCGCCAAGGAGGAGAAGCTCACCTTCGTCTACGAAGACGACACGCTCCTAGTCGCGCTGCGATAGTCTCTCACGAGATAGCTGACAGGCAGACTAGCTAGGTTGCTATACATCAGCACCTTGTGTCGCCTTACCGTAAGGTTTGCGAAGTCTAGGTCGTCTGATCGCTTGCTAATTCAAAGATTATTCTTACCTTTGCAGACGCAAACCTCGCTGCGGTCGTGGCGGAATTGGTAGACGCGTTAGACTTAGGATCTAATGCCGCAAGGTGTGTGGGTTCGAGTCCCACCGACCGTACAATGGTAGAGAGACCTCTCTGACACCCCTCGTGGGAGCAGACGGGTCTCTCTCTTTTTATCCCTATCCCCACGCCCCACCCTCGCCTCCCCTAACGAGACTGTTGCAACAGTCTCCTAATGCCTCACGGCAAAAACAAGCCTCGACCTCAACCGCACAATTCTTACGAACATCCCTTCGTGAGGAGGCATAGACGATAAGTGTCACGATTTGCAAAATTCAGGCGATACTTTGTAGTCAAAAACGACACTCATCTGGATATCCACGTGGATATTTTGAAATGCCCACGTGGAAAAGAAAAAATTCCTCGGAGGAATCAAATGAAACTTCGGAGGAATGAAATGAAACTTCGGAGGAAATGAATCACGCCCACGTGGAAAAGGAAAAATATCCACGTGGAGATTTGAGATTTTCCACGTGGGGATCGGTTTTCCCTGAAGCAAAACCGCATCAAACTGTGAAGATTTCCAAATCGTGATAGGTCTGTGCCATATCCTCCGCACCTCAAAACTAGGACTTAGTCCGCATAGTAACGACTTTGTAATCGCTATGTGCGCCATTAGTCGTACATTTGCAGTAAATCTTATGCAATCTATGCCTGAAGAGAGCTTTCATCCACAGCAGGTCGACATAGCCGCTATCCTCAATCGACGACGCAAGAAGCCGTTGCCCGCTTTCGTGACCAATGGCGTGGCGCGCTTGATACACCAGCGTGAGATCAACGATGTGCTACGTCGCTACGGGCACCTGGAGGGGGTAGATTTTATGGATGCCCTGATCCAGGAGTTTCGCATTGACCTGACGCTTGTCGGTGCCGAGCATCTGCCCGCAGATCCTCGCGCACTCTTTATCAGCAACCACCCGCTGGGAGGGCTAGACGGGATCTGTCTGACTCACCTCATAGCTAGTCACTATCAGACTGATATCCGCTACATCGTCAACGATCTCCTACTCAACCTCAAGCCACTTGCCAATATCTTCGTTCCGGTCAATAAGTACGGAGCACAGGCGCGCACCTCTATTCAGAGGATGCACGAGGCGCTTGAGAGCGACCTGCCGGTGATCACATTTCCCGCAGGACTTTGCTCACGCCTTATCAAGGGGAAGATACAAGATCCCCTCTGGCGACCCAGCTTTATCAAGCAGGCAAGACAGTTCGAGCGTCCCATCGTGCCGCTCTTCTTCCACGGGCGTAACTCGATGAAGTTTTATCGTATAGAGCAACTGAGGAAAGCACTCGGCATACGCTTTAACATCGGCACCGCATTGCTACCACATGAAATGTTTGCTGCACAGGGTAGCTCCTTTACCGTAGTGGTCGGGGAGCCGATCCCCTACGAGACGCTCGAGGGGGTGAAGCCTAGCGACTTACCTCAGCAGGTAGAGCGCATCAGGCAGCAAGTATACCAACTGAAAGACCAACTATCCAAATGAGTGCTACAGAGCAACCCATCATAGCGCCGATAGATCGGCAATTGATCCGACAGGAGCTGACACCAGAGCTCTTCGTCCGTAAGACCAATAAGAGTAATAACGAGATCTACGCCTTTCGAGCTGCGCAAGCACCACACACGATGCGTGAGGTGGGCCGTCTGCGCGAGGAGAGCTTTCGTGCCGGCGGTGGTGGCACGGGGCTTGATTGCGATGTGGATAAGTATGACCTGATGGACGATGGCTACGTACAGCTCATCGTCTGGAGTCCTGAGCTCGAGAAGATCATGGGTGGCTACCGATACATACTCGGTGAGGCGGTGCTACGCCATCAGGAGCAGACGGACGCGCTGGCCACATCGCATATGTTCAGCTTTAGCGAGGAGTTCGTTCGCGACTACCTCCCCTACACGATCGAGCTGGGACGCTCATTCGTGAGCCACGAGTTTCAGACGACACGGGCGGGGCTGATGTCTTCGATCTATACGCTCGACAACCTCTGGGACGGGCTGGGAGCCTTGACCGTTATCTATCCTGAGATCAAGTACTTCTTTGGCAAGGTGACCATGTACAAGACTTACAATAAGTACTGCCGCAACCTGATCCTCAAGTTTATGGAGATCTACTTCGGCGACAAAGATCACTTGGTCTTCCCGATGACCCCGGTCGAGGTGGACATTGACCCAGCAGAGATAGATCGCCTTTTCGTCAAGAACGACCTCAAGAGCGACTACCGCACGCTCAAGGCGGAGGTGCGCAAGCACAATATCAACATCCCCCCGCTCTTTAATGCTTACATGTCGCTCACCCCGAAGATTCGCATCTTTGGCACAGCGATCAACGATGAGTTTGGCGATGTCGAGGAGACGGGCTTGCTGACGCCCATTGCAGACATTATCCCCGAGAAGAAAGAGCGGCACATAGACACTTACCAGAACGCCCATAAGTCGTAAAGGATCAGGCTTATGGCTCTCGCTAATGAGCTTGGGGCTGCTGGCGAAAAGGCGGCTCAGCGCTACCTACTCTCTCGACGGATACGCATCCTCGAGGTCAACTGGCGTGATCCGCTCTGCGAGATAGACATCATAGCGTCTGACGGACGGCACCTACTGATCGTTGAGGTAAAGAGCCGTATGGAGTACACCGCCACGAGTCCACTAGAGGCTGTCAATACAGCAAAAGCGCATCAGATGATGCTCGGCGGCATGCGCTACGCACAGCGGATGCGCATCGACTTGCCGATACGCTACGATGTCGTCGAGGCACTCTACTGCCCAGCGAGCGATGTTTTTGAAATGAAGTACCACAAAGGCTACTTCTCCGCAGAGGAGATCGCCCTCCAGGAGACACTTCCCCACGGCTTCGCACAGCCCTAACCTGCTGGCGGCACGCTCACAGACATGCCTCGGCCTTGCACGCTCTCTCTTTTTGTCTATATTTGCAGAAAGGACTCGTCGATATGAAACAAACTCACTTATCCAAGTTATGGGGCGTTGTTGCAGCCATACTCTTTATGCTCACCTTGTCGGGCTGTGCACTGAATGCTCCTCAGGTGAAGACCTACCTCCCGCTATCTCAATTTCAGTATGCCTACATTGCTCCGACGGGTAGCGTTTTAGGCGCATTTGGTGGCTACTCTCAAGCTAAGATTAACTCTGTCAATCCTAGAGACTTTATCGCTGGGCAGCTCTTTAAGAGAGGTATCATAGTCGTTCCTGAGATCAACCCCGCACAGGCGCAGAAGACGCTGGTCGTAAGCTATGGTGAGGGCGACAAGAGAAATATATTGGTCGGCTATGCTTTGGAAGTTACCATTCAGCTAACTACGGCCGATATGAATAAGCTCGTGGCAGTAGCTACGGCCGAAGGGTATGGAGAGAGCGAGTCTGATAAGATCCGAGATGCTATCTCGCAAGCTATGACAGCACTCTTTGAGCCTGAGAAGATCAACCAGAACTCGCTCGGCCGCTTCTTCTAAGCTCCCAATAAGAGACTGTTGCAAAAGTCAACAGTCTCACAATCTTGCAAGATTGTCCTGACTTTGCAGAAAGGATGAAGCGCAAGGCGCTGAGGGTGAGGTCTGAAGGGAGCATACCTCCGTATGTGACCGAAGCCGAATCCCGAAAGCAACACAGCGATTCGCCTTTATGCAACAGTCTCAATAAGAAAAGATAGCCCTACTCGCTCTCTACTGCGAAGCCAAGCGCAGTGAGTGCGGGACGAACGGAGGCGGGGACACCTCGTATGGTGTAGTCGCGTGGCTCGTAGGGGTGCTGGTAGTGGACACGTTGCTGCTCGAAGGTGTCGGGACTAGCCACCAGTCGCTTCATAATAGCGGGCAGATCTAGCGTGTGGATCATTCCTCGCCAAGGTATCTGCCATGGTTCGCACCCCGAAAGGTCTAGGTATGGCTCCGCCAAGGGACGAGGGTGTGCCAGTGCTATGCGGGTATCACTAAGATCGAAGAAGTCGCACAGGTGACGCAGGCTCTGCACAGCGCCCTGCGCCTTGCCATGCACAGAGAAGCCCGCAATGTGGGGCGTACCGATGAAGACTCGATCCAGTAGTGGCTGTGCTATGTGTGGCTCACCCTCCCAGCAGTCGATCACAGCTCCTGCGACCGCTTTGTCGTCAAGGGCTTGGACCAGTGCGGAGGTGTCGACGACGGCTCCACGACAAGCGTTGATGAGCCAAGGTCGTTGCTGAGCATTTCGCAAGAAAGTGTCATCAACTAAGTGATAAGTAGGGTGTGCGCCCCCCTTCGTCAGAGGCACATGGCAGGTAATCATCGTAGCCGAGGCGAGGAGCGTCTCTAGATCTACGTAGCTATCCCGTAGAGCTGGCATATCGTCCGCAAGGTAAGGGCGTGGTAGCCCATGGCGATCCAGCTCCTCCAGACAGCTCTGCCAGTCAGGGTGCTCATCATAAGCCGCGACGAGAGGCGGATCGTAGAGGAGCGTCCGTATGCCGAGTGCTTTGGCACGCTGATAGACCCGTCCGCCGGTATGTCCCGTGCCAATAATCCCGAGAGTTATATCCTCAGGAGCCAATCCCAGCTCTAGTGCGATACGAGAGATAGCCGTCAGAACATACTGCGCCACAGATGCAGCGTTGCACCCAGGGGCGTTGAACCAGCGAATGCCCGCCTCACGGCAGTACTCGGTATCTATATGGTCAAAGCCCGCCGTCGCTGAGGTGATCAGACGTACAGCACTCCCCTCCAGCAGCGTGCGGTCACAACGCGTCACGCTACGGATCATTAGAGCATCGGCATCGGCAACCGCTTCGGCCGTGATCTCGCCACTCGGCAGGTAGCGCGCCTCGACCCCGAGGGGCATGCCGTCGGCCATGTAGGGGATAGAACTATCTACGACTATTCGCAGGGACATATATATAATAGTATAGCTACTTAATATAAAGAGGAAGGTGACTAGATCTGCACTCCCGATGTGATGGGATAGCGTCTAGTCACCTTCGTTGTTAGTTATGCTTTGCTGAGAGGTGCGATTACTTGATCACGCCCAGCTCCTTGCCAATCTTGATAAAGGCTGCGATCGCCTTGTCGAGGTGCTCACGCTCGTGAGCTGCTGAGAGCTGTACGCGGATACGCGCCTCGCCCTTGGGTACGACTGGATAGTAGAAGCCAGTTACATAGATACCCTCCTCGAGCAGACGAGCAGCGTAGCGCTGAGATAGAGGAGCATCGTAGAGCATCACAGCGCAGATAGCACTCTGTGTAGGCTTGATATCAAAGCCAGCTGCTAGCATCTTGTCGCGGAAGTAGTTGACATTATCCATCAACTTCGTGTGTAGTGAGTCATCCTCCTCCAGCATCTTAAATACCTCGATACCAGCACCGACCACTGCGGGGGGCAGTGAGTTAGAGAAGAGGTAAGGTCTAGAGCGCTGACGTAGTATCTCGACGATCTCCTTAGGACCAGCCGTAAAGCCACCGACAGCCCCACCGAATGCCTTGCCAAGCGTACCCGTGTGGATATCGATACGGTCGAAGCAGTCGAAAGCCTCAGCGACACCACGGCCCGTCTTGCCGACTACACCAGCTGAGTGGCACTCATCGACCATCACGAGAGCGTCATACTTGTCAGCGAGGTCGCAGATCTTGTCCATAGGAGCTACGTTGCCGTCCATACTGAAGACACCGTCCGTGACGATGATGCGGAAGCGCTGCTCCTGAGCCTCCTGAAGGCATTTCTCTAGCTCCTCCATATTGGCATTGGCGTAGCGATAGCGCTTAGCCTTGCAGAGACGTACACCGTCGATGATCGAGGCGTGGTTCAGCGAGTCGCTGATGATAGCGTCCTCTGGGCCAAAGAGAGGCTCGAAGACACCGCCGTTGGCATCAAAGCAAGCAGCGTAGAGGATAGCGTCCTCCGTGTGGAAGTAGTGTGCGATAGCCTTCTCGAGCTGCTTGTGGATATCTTGCGTACCGCAGATGAAGCGTACGCTACTCATACCATATCCGTGCGAATCCATCATGGCCTTGGCAGCCTTGATGAGGCGAGGATTGTCGGAGAGACCTAGATAGTTGTTAGCGCAGAAGTTCAAGACATCCTTGCCCCCCTCTACCTTGATAGCGGCTGTCTGAGGGGTGATGATAATGCGCTCCTCCTTGTAGAGACCAGCATCCTTAGTGTCTTGGATCTCCTTAGTTAGGAAGTTCTTCAGTTCTTTGTACATGATATTATGTGGTAAAGTTATAGACAGAATCGATGAGCCAAGTGTGGCTCGCGAGATGCTTTTTACTCCTCTGCTGGAGCCTCCTCGGTAGCCTCGCTAGCCTCCTCAGGTGCAGGCTCGGAGAAGTCGGTGTACCCCGTCTCTACGAGGATGTTGTACCAGCGAAAGATCTTCTTGATATCGTTGTCGTGGACGCGCTGACGGTCGTACTCGGGGAGTACCTCTGCAAAGAGGTCAAAGTAAGCATCCTTGCCACTGAGACCCTTAAGGTCGACTGGCTTGCCCTCATACTTGTCGAGCAGCGTCTGCAAGATCTCTCGCAGAGGTGCCTCTTCGGTAGTCGTGTAGATCGATATATCGCCTAGAGATACGACACGATCCGAGGCGTAAGCGGGGATACGACGCTTCGTCTCTAGATCCTCGACGATGATACTATTCTTGGTGTGTGTCAGGAGCTTAAAGAGTCCTGGCTTGCCTGAGATGGATAAGATTTCTTTGAGCATAAACTATATTATGTGGCGAAAGCCCTCGAGGCTCTCGTGATATCACCTGCAAAGATACCAAAATAGTATCGTATGGTGTGTACAGAGATCACTCTTTAATTCTGCAGGCCGAGCCACGACAAGGATTTGGACAGCCAGAGTCACTACAGAACGTATCTAATCTAATACGACAACGGACGCCCGATCTCGTGCGTCCGTCGTCCTTGTGAAGACCGTCGACTCGTGTCTCAGTCCTTATGTAGCTAGCGTAGCCAGCACTACTAGCCCTCTGAAGGCTTGGTCTTAAAGTCGAAGTAAGCAGGATCAGTCGTCAGTCCTAGATCCTTATCCCACCCGAATAGCACTAAGACGTAGTCTGTATTTGGCGTCAGACCAGTATTAGTCTCTTCATTGATCTGTAACTCACCCGTCTTGAAAGCATCTGGCATAGGATCCATCTGGTGTACGCTCTGCACTAGCTTGTAGCACATCATCTCCTTAGCGGGTACACCGTCTAGGACTTCGTTACCAGGCTTCGGATTGCGGTAAAAGTCTACATAGCGCTTGCTCTGTATAGCGTAGAAGTAAGACTTCGTCATATCTGACGGACGCACCAAAGCTGAGACCCATGAGTCGCTAGGGGTGAGGTTCTCAACATTAAAGGTGAAGTTTAGCATCGTCCGGGGTTTCGTCTTCTGCTCGAGCTCTATGACCTTAGTTAGCTCGTAGCCGTCCTGATCCATACCATAGATCCTTGCGACGATGGTATGATCAGCTGGATAAGGATAGTCTGAGCCAGAGATCTCTCCTAGGTCAAACTCTCTCGTCCCCTTGAAGGTCTCACGAGCCATAGCCTCTCTGTATCCCGCACTTCCTATTTCGTCGCCTGAGACAGCCTTCCACCACTCACGATTGGCATTAGGCTGATTCTGTAGGTTATTGAGGATGCGATCGTAGCTCTCTCTCGTACCAGCATTGACAGAGTAGAGCATCTCAGGGTCTTTAGGCGTCACCTTAATGTAGACGTTAGTTGCCGTCACCCTAAGGATCTCTATGGCAAAGTCCTCTTTGGGAGCTGGCTCCTGGATCGTGATCTTGCACGCGGCAGAGACACCATCCACCTCAGCTAGGATAGTCGTCTCGCCCTTGGCAACGGCTGTGACCAGGCCCTTGTCAGAGACCGTCGCCAGCTCAGCATTGAGACTACGGAAGGTGACTGGCTTGTTGAGGTTCGGTTGCTGCGTAACCTGTAGCTGTAGGCTCTGGCCGATGGTCATAGTAGCCTGATCTGGAGTAATGGTCAAGGTCTCGAACTTTCGCTCTACGGGCGCATCATCATCACAACTGACGAGTGTCAGGAGCGGGAGCAGGAGTAGTAGATAGAAGATTGTTCTTTTCATACTGTTGTTTGGGTTATTGGTTTATATAAGCGTGCAGTCAACACTATCGTGTGTGTCGCATACAAATGTAATACAAAAGACACAAACTATCGCTCACTCATCGAGCTTACCAAATTCCTTGCGTGAAGATTGTCCCAGCTCAGATATTATTGTTATCTTTGCGAGAGATTCGTGTGAGCCTCTGCTCGCGCTTGAGGGGCTAGGGGCTTCGCACACCTATGTACGACGACTAACTTATTTAATTTCACATAGAATGAAAAGAGACCAAGAGATCTTTGATCTGATCGAACAGGAGCATCAGCGCCAGCAAAAGGGCATCGAGCTGATCGCCTCTGAGAACTTTGTCAGCGACCAGGTCATGCAAGCTATGGGTAGCTGTATGACTAATAAGTACGCTGAGGGATACCCTGGCAAGCGTTACTACGGCGGTTGCGAGGTAGTGGACAAGTCTGAGAACCTAGCCATAGAGCGTATCAAGAAGCTCTTTGGCGCGGAGTATGCCAACGTGCAGCCACACTCAGGTGCTCAAGCTAATATGGCTGTCCTCTTCACCTGCCTCAAGCCTGGTGACACCTTCATGGGTCTAAACCTAGACCATGGTGGTCACCTCTCACACGGTTCGCCTGTCAATAGCTCTGGTACGCTCTACAATCCTATAGGCTACAATCTGAGCAAGGAGACAGGTACGGTAGACTACGACGAGATGGAGCAGCTAGCTCGTCAGCACAAGCCCAAGCTCATCATCGCTGGTGGCTCGGCTTACTGCCGCGAGTGGGACTACGCACGCTTCCGCAAGGTAGCTGACGAGATCGGTGCTATCTTTATGGTCGATATGGCGCACCCCGCCGGACTGATCGCTGCTGGTCTGCTCGACAACCCTGTCAAGTATGCCCACATCGTCACCTCTACGACACACAAGACCCTACGTGGTCCTCGTGGTGGTATCATCCTCATGGGTAAGGACTTTGAGAATCCTTGGGGTCTCAAGACGCCTAAGGGGGTTGTCAAGATGATGTCTCAGCTGCTCAACTCGGCTGTCTTCCCAGGCATCCAGGGCGGTCCGCTAGAGCATGTCATCGCTGCTAAGGCTGTCGCCTTTGGTGAGGCTCTCGATCCTTCATTTAAGGAGTATCAAAAGCAGGTGATGAAGAATGCTAAGGCACTTGGCGAGGCTTTTGTCAAGATGGGCTACAACTGTATCTCTGGCGGTACGGACAATCACTGCCTCCTCATCGACCTACGCTCTAAGTACCCAGACCTAACGGGTAAGGTGGCTGAGAACGCGCTCGTACGTGCTGACATCACGGTCAATAAGAATATGGTGCCGTTTGACTCACGCTCTGCATTCCAGACCTCTGGTATCCGTGTGGGTACGCCCGCTATCACGACGCGTGGTGTCAAGGAGGACAAGATGCCATACATCGTCGAGCTCATAGACCGCGTACTGCGTGATCCTGAAAACGAGGATGAGATAGCTAAGGTACGTAAGGAGGTCAACGAGATGATGTCTCCACTACCTATCTTCGCTTGGTAAGATAAACTCAGAGGCCTAGCCTCTTAACCTGATAGAGACTGAATGCAGGGGGACGCACGCTTAGACTTCTAAGGAGCAAACCCTAGCACTCAGTCTCTTACTATTTCCCCTACCCCACTCGAGCCTATGACGAACTATGTCACAAGGCTCTCTATACACACACTTAACTGACACAAGAGAGATGCCCACACCACCGTTTCAGTACCAGCCGATGTACCCCGTAGGAGCCGATCGGACTGAGTACGAGTTAATCACCTCTGACTACGTGCACACGGTCGACTGCAATGGTCACCAGATGCTACAAGTCGAGCCAGAGGCACTACGCATACTTGCCGAGCGAGCTATGCACGATGTAGCCTTCTACCTACGCCCTGCCCATCAGGAGCAGGTCGCATCGATACTGTCCGACCCTGAGGCTTCGGACAATGATAAGTTTGTTGCTCTGACCTTCCTCCGCAATGCCGAGGTGAGTGCTTTGGGGCAGCTCCCCTTCTGCCAAGACACGGGTACCGCCATCATCCTAGGTAAGAAAGGGCAAAACGTCTGGACTGGTGCTTGCGACGAGGAGTACCTCTCGCACGGCGTCTACGACACCTACACACGCTACAACCTCCGCTATTCGCAAAATGCGCCTCTCGATATGTATCGCGAGGTCAATACGGGGTGCAACCTCCCCGCGCAGATAGACCTGATGGCGACCGAAGGCGATGAGTACAAGTTCCTCTTTATCGCTAAGGGCGGTGGCTCTGCCAATAAGACTTACCTCTATCAGGAGACCAAAGCACTACTCACGGAGGAGCGGCTCTTCCCCTTCTTAGTTGATAAGATGCGTTCGCTAGGTACTGCTGCTTGTCCTCCTTATCATATAGCCTTCGTCATCGGCGGCACCTCGGCAGAGGCAAACCTCAAGACGGTCAAACTCGCCAGTGCCAAGTACTACGACGAGCTACCCACCGAGGGCAATGAGCTGGGACACGCCTTCCGAGATCTAGAGATGGAGCAACGACTCCTTGAGGCGACCCACGAGATTGGTCTGGGAGCGCAGTTTGGCGGTAAGTACTTCGCTCATGATATACGAGTGATCCGCATGCCACGTCACGGAGCTTCCTGTCCCGTGGGGCTAGGCGTGAGCTGCTCAGCAGACCGCAACGTACGAGCTAAAATCAATAAGGAGGGACTATGGATAGAGCGACTGGAGAAGCACCCCGCACGACTCATCCCCGAGGCTATGCGCCACGGCACCGAGGGCGAGGTCGTCAAAGTAGACCTCAATCGCCCGATGGACGAGATACGCAAGCAGCTGAGTCAATACCCTGTCTCTACGCGTCTCTCACTCTCAGGCACCATCGTCGTAGGTCGTGACATAGCCCACGCCAAGCTCAAGGAGCGTCTCGATCGTGGCGAGGAGCTACCTCAGTACATCAAGGATCACCCGATCTACTACGCTGGTCCCGCCAAGACGCCTGAGGGGATGCCTAGTGGCTCCTTTGGCCCCACCACGGCAGGACGTATGGATCCTTACGTAGATCTCTTCCAGAGCCATGGCGGTAGCCTTATCATGATTGCCAAGGGCAACCGCAGTCAGCAGGTTACAGACGCTTGCAAGGCACATGGAGGCTTTTACCTCGGCAGCATCGGTGGCCCCGCAGCAATCCTAGCGAAGGAGAGCATCAAGCATGTCGAGTGCCTGGAGTACCCCGAGCTGGGTATGGAGGCTATCTGGCGCATAGAGGTGGAGGACTTCCCCGCTTTCATCTTAGTCGATGACAAGGGCAACGACTTCTTCCAGCAGATCAGACAGTGTGCCGGTTGCCCTCGTGGCTAGCCTCACACGATGCTGAGATCTGTCTGCTCTCACAGTGGCTCAGACCACGAAGACGCAGACTGCTGAGATGAACAAAAATATCGGAGTGATCGGAGTGACAAAAGACTCGGATCACTCCGTTTATATACAATCTATTTAGCACTTCCAATCAGCTCAAAGTCTGAAGCCGATATAACTTTTCAACTATATAGAGAAGCTATCTAGTGATCCCTTTCGTAACTTATTCGTAATCCCCTAGATAGCCCTTATTCTTGATTGTCTATTACTCTGATCACTCCACGCATATACCATCGTAATAGACTAATCAATAGACAATTAGCTCAATCGCCTTAGCTGTCAACAACTCTATATCATAACTCTTTGACAACAATAGAGATAGGCGGGAGGAGAGGTGCTTTTGTCGTTTTGTCCTGTTGCACGGCATCGCCAAAGTTAGGATCTTTGCAAATGAAAAGTAACCCCTCACAGAGGAGCTTCCTCATGGGTCACTTGACTATCCACTGTTGCAAAGATAACAGTCTCATTTTACATCGACTACTATCATATACTTGACTACTTAATATGACTGACAGAGAAGCTGCCCTGCGGGCGTGGTCTGAGTGTACAGTCCTCCTCCAAGCGATGATCCAACCAGAGGTCTACAAAGCTTGGTTCCCACACATCAAGCCAGTCTCACTCATCGGAGTGGAGATGACGCTCGGTGTGCCTAGTCAGTTCTTCTGTGAGTACATCGAGACACACTTCATCAATGAGCTCAAGCAGGTACTCCAGCGTGTCGTCGGTCCCAACGTAGTCCTCAAGTACAAAGCTCTTGTAGACAGCGCAGCCTCTCACCGCAAGAACTCGTCCGTGACGCTGCCCACACAGAGCTATGCGAGCAATGCTTACGGTGCTGCCAGTGCCTATACAATCAATACCAACGGAGCGGCCACCGCACTTAAGACGGAGCCTCGTCAGCTACCAGACTTTGACTCGCAGCTCAAGCCTCAGCTGAGCTTTGACACCTACTACCAGGGAGAGTCCAATCGTACAGCCAGCTCCATCGCACGCTCTATTGCTGAGAAGCCTGGACAAGGAGCCCTCAACCCTTGCTTTATCTATGGTCCTTCGGGCGTCGGTAAGACGCACCTGTGCCATGCCATCGGACTACGGATCAGAGAGCTTTACCCTGAGCTCAAGGTGCTCTACGTCTCCTCTCACATGTTTGAGATGCAGTACGTCGCCGCCACAAGAGCCAATACAACCAACGACTTTATCAACTTCTACCAGCAGATAGACGTCCTCCTCATCGATGACATACAGGGGCTAATCGCCAAAAAGAAGACGCAGCTCACCTTCTTCCAAGTCTTCAACCACCTCTACATGCTAGGCAAGCAGATCGTCCTGACGAGTGATACAGCACCGGTCAACCTCGCAGGGCTTGAGGAGCGCCTCATCTCGCGCATCGCAGGTAGCCTGACGATAGAGGTAGAGCGTCCCGACTACGACCTCCGCAGGGAGTACCTCCGCCACAAGAGCGAGGAGAGCGGGAGCATACTACCCCAAGAGATGATCGACTACATCGCCCGCACAGTCACCAGCAGCATCCGTGGCTTGCAGGGAGTCTTCTTTTCGCTCATCACTCGTGCAGCTGTCGAGGGCTGCGACATCACCTCCTCTTTTGTCAAGAAGATCGTCAGCCAGACGGTCAAGCAGGAGAAGAAAGAGATCACCGTCTCTATGATTGAAAAGACGGTGTGCGAATACTTTCACGTACCGATAGAGCTGGTGCGCAGTCGCTCGAGAAAGGCTGACGTGGCTCAGGCGAGACAACTCATTATGTACTTTGCGAAGCGCTACACAGATCAGTCGCTCAGCGCTATCGGCGAACTGCTCGGCGGTCGCTCGCACGCCACTGTCCTACACAGCTGCAAGGTGGTAGAGGATCAGGCGGAGGTCTCCGCAGCTTACCGTTCTGATCTCAACGCTATCGAGTCGCTGATTAAGTAGTCGCCCAACGCCCCACCCCTATGCCCTACCCCTCCCGAGCTGCCGAGACAGGCTACATAGACCCTACGACGATCATTGACGAAGGAGCGCTCATTGGTGCTGGCACGACTATCTGGCACTTCTGCCACATCATGCACGATGCCGTCATCGGGGAGCAGTGTCATCTAGGACAAAACGTAGTCGTCCAGCCACGTGTCCGTCTAGGCGACCGCTGCCGTGTCCTGAACAATGTCACGCTCTTCACAGGAGTTCATTGCGAAGATGAGGTTTTCCTAGGACCTTCTTGCGTCTTTACCAATGTGATCAACCCGCGTGCAGCGATCTCACGGAAGGACGAGTTTCGTTCCACACATATAGGCCGAGGGGTCTCTATCGGAGCCAATGCGACGATCCTCTGCGGAGTCAAGATTGGTGCTTACGCCATGATTGGTGCCGGTGCGGTCGTGATCCGCGATGTGGCTCCCTACGCTTTGGTCGTGGGCAACCCAGCTCGCCAGATCGGCTGGGTGAGTCAAGAGGGACACAAGCTAGACTTCTCTGAGGGGCCCTCCTGCTATGTCGCGGAAGAGCAACGCACCTACCACCTAAGCCCCGACGGCAACACTATAACTTGTGACAACCAGTAATCGATATATGAATATGGAAAGCAAAGCAACCACTCTAACCAAGCAATACCTCATCGAGCCTAAGCACAGTGCCGCAGAGATGGGCTCAGGCGACATGCCTGTCCTCGCCACCCCTGCGCTGATCGCCTTTATGGAAAACGCAGCTATGCTCCTCGCCCGCAACTATACCGAGGAGGGCTCGACGACCGTCGGCACGATGATCACCACCGACCACCAGCATGCGACACCCATCGGAGAGACGATCACGGTCACAGCACAACTCTCCTCGATAGAGGGGCGCAAGCTCACCTTTACCATTGAGGCCACTGACCAAACTGGCGTCGTGGCTCAGGCTACGCATGAGCGTTTCATCGTATCGCGTCAACGATTTCTAGAGCGTTTGGGCATCAAGGAGTGATCGTTTGGCTAAATTCTACTTCGAGGTGCTGGGAGCAGAGCACTCTAGGGATAGAATGTCTTAGTCAAACGAGATAAAACTCAATAGCCACGTGGAGATTTTCGAATTCCCACGTGGCTATTTTTTATTCCCCACGTAGGCGAGAAACATTTCCTCCGAAGTTTCATTTCATTCCTCCGAAGAATTTTTCCACACCCACGTGGAGATCAGGTTTTTCAGCAAAAGCGTAGCGATCCCCAGAGATCCTATTTTATAATGTGTCCTCTGCAAATTTCTCCAGCACCTCAAAAATAGAAATTAGCCTGAGATTTCAGTACCTTTGTACCAAATATCACGACAGACTATAAGCAATGCAAGACGATTCTATCACTTCTCAGATAACTAGTGTCTACGATCCCGCAGGTGTCGAGACTAAGTGGTATCAGTATTGGCTGGACCACAAGCTCTTTGAGGCACATGTGGATCACAGCAAGAAGCCCTACACGATCATTATGCCCCCGCCCAACGTGACGGGCGTACTGCATATGGGGCATATGCTCAATAACACGATCCAGGACATCCTCATCCGTCGTGCTCGCATATCGGGTTACAACGCTTGCTGGGTGCCTGGCACTGATCATGCCTCGATTGCTACGGAAGCTAAGGTGGTAGAGCAGCTTGCTAAGCAAGGCATTCAGAAGAATCAGCTCACACGAGAGGACTTTCTCAAGCATGCCTGGGAGTGGACCGACAAGTATGGCGGCATCATCCTCAGCCAGCTACGCAGACTAGGGGTATCGTGCGACTGGAGTCGTACAGCTTTTACCCTAGATGAGGAGCGCTCAGAGTCGGTCATCAATGTCTTCTGCAAGCTCTACGAAGAGGGACTCATCTACCGTGGGGTACGCGTGGTCAACTGGGACCCCAAGGCACAGACGGCACTCTCGGACGAAGAGGTTATCTTCAAGGAGCATCAGGGCAAGCTCTACTACCTCCGCTACTTCATCGAGGGTACTGAGGATTACATCATCGTAGCGACGACGCGCCCCGAGACGATTATGGGCGACACGGCCGTCTGTATCAACCCGACAGATCCGCGCTACCATCATCTGCGTGGCAAGCGGGTCATCGTACCGCTCGTAGGTCGCTCCGTCCCGATCATCGAGGATGAGTACGTAGATCTAGAGTTCGGTACGGGCTGCCTGAAGGTCACTCCCGCCCACGACATCAACGACTACCAGCTCGGCATCACGCATCAGCTGGAGACGATCGACATATTCAACAACGACGGCACGCTCAATGAGCACGGCGGCAAGTATGCGGGCAAAGATCGCTTCGTAGTCCGCAAGGAGATCGTCGCAGACCTCAAGGAGGCTGGTTTGCTTGATCACGAGGAGGACTACACCAACCGTGTCGGTTACAGCGAGCGCACCGATGTAGCTATCGAGCCAAAGCTGTCTATGCAGTGGTTCCTCAAGATGTCCGAACTGGCCAAGCCCGCTCTACAGGCTGTTCTCAAGGATACCGTACAGCTTGTGCCGAAGAAGTTTGTCAACACCTACCGCTACTGGCTAGAAAACATCAAAGATTGGTGCATCAGCCGTCAGCTCTGGTGGGGACATCGCATACCAGCCTACTACCTACCCAACGGGCAGTTTGTTGTAGCGGCTACCGCTGAGGAGGCTTTGGCAAAAGCAAAGCAAGAGACAGGCGACAACAGCCTAACCCTCGAAGAGCTCAACCAAGAGTCAGACTGTCTCGACACATGGTTCTCCTCATGGCTATGGCCTATCAGCCTCTTTGGCAAGATCGACGGCTCAGAGCCTACAGAAGACCTCAAATACTTCTACCCCACCTCCGTCCTAGTCACGGGACCTGACATTCTCTTCTTCTGGGTAGCCCGTATGATCATGGCGGGGTACCACTTTATGGGGGATCGACCCTTTGACAAGGTCTACCTAACAGGTATCGTTCGTGACGACAAGGGGCGCAAGATGTCTAAGTCACTCGGCAACTCGCCCGACCCCATCGACCTGATGGACAAGTACGGAGCCGATGGCGTGCGCCTAGGACTTATGATGGCCACTTCTGCCGGCAATGACCTCCTCTACGACGAGAGCCTTGTGGAGCAGGGACGCAACTTCTGCAATAAGATCTGGAATAGCTACCGCTTCCTCAAGACGCAGAGTGTCTCCGACGAGGTCGAGCCAGACGCAGCTAGCCTAATCGCTATGGAGTGGTTTGAGTCACTACTCGCCTCGACGATGAGCGAGCTGGACGACCTCTTCGACAAGTACCGCATCAGCGATGCCGTCACGCTCCTCTACAAGCTCGTCCGAGACGACTTCTCCGGCCTTTATCTAGAGGCTATCAAGCCCGCCTACGGCACCAGCATGAGCCGTAAGGTTTACGAGCGAACGATCCACTACTTCGAGCAGATCTTCATCTTGCTGCACCCCTTCATGCCGTTCATCACGGAGGAGCTCTGGCAGGATGTAGCACCTCGTCAGGAGGGAGACTCCATTATGTACGCTCATCTAGACGACACGCTACAGGCTGACAAGCAACTACTCGCCGATATGGAGCACGCCGTGGATCTGATCACCAAGATACGTAGTATACGCAGTGCGCATCAGATAGCGACCAAGCAGTCGCTCGCGCTCACCACCAGTGGCGAGCACCCTGAGCGTATGAGCGAGCTAGTCATCAAGTTAGCCAATCTCTCAGCCCTCACGAAGGCGGAGGCGCATCAGTCGGAAGAGCATACGGCCGAGCACTTCATCATCGGCACAGTCCCCTACTCCGTCGAGCTGGCGGGTGCCATCGATGTGGAGAAGACCGTAGAGCGTCTGCGTGGCGAGCTAGAGCATCAGGAGAAGTTCCTCGCAGGAGTTCGCAAGAAGCTCTCCAACGAGAAGTTTGTCGCCAATGCCAAGCCCGAAGTTGTCGCCCTCGAGCGCAAGAAAGAGAGCGATGCCCTGCTACGCATCGACGAGGTACAGCAGCAGCTCAAGCAGCTCGGTGCCACCCTCTAAGCTTCTACATAAAAAGGGAGTAGCCCCAAACGGCTAACAGACCGCTGTCCATAACAAGAGGACTCAATCGCTGAGCAAAAGCGGTTGAGTCCTCTTCTTTTTGAGTCCAGCTCTTCGCAGTCAAATGAGCTGCATAGAGACTAGCGCGCGTTACGGCGGGCGTCGCGGAGCTTCTGCTGGTACATACGTAGCACCGTGTCGTCCGTGATCTCTGTGCGGATGGCGTCGACGAGGGAGGCGTCGCCTGTGAGCGTTATCTCGGCAAGAAGCCACGCTATCGCCATCTGGACGTAGTACGCCTCATCGTGCTGCAGCGAAGCGACGTGGTCTAGTGCTGCCCGAGGCGTGGCTAAGCCGTGACGTATGAGGTCGAGCCACGCAACGATGGTGAGACGCCGTGCGTAGGGATTGGCATCGTGAGCATACTCAGCCATCGAGCGGAGAACTATCTGTCGCTCCGCCTCTCCCCTATTGGCCCAGCTTGCAAGAAGTTCTTTGTAGTAGTCAGGCGCCGCCCAGCCGTCACAAAGTGGATAGAGGAGGGGCAGCCCTTCACTAGCGGAGGCTAGACGAGCGATGACACCTCCGAAGAGGATCTTGTACTCGTACCATGCGAGGGCTCTCTCGTGGAGTAAGTCGATAGCTTCGTCGAGCGTGAGCAGAGCAGTGAGCTGCTTTACGGCATGTCGTAGCCACTTCATACGAATGCCGAGGACGCTCTCGGGTCGTGAGGAGACTTTGGTGCGTAGTGCCATAAAGGCGGCATAGTCTGGCTCACGACGCCGCTCCAGCTCTGTGAGCAGTGCCGTGGCTTCTTCTAGAGGTGTAGATGTCATAAGGTGGGTGTATAGCAAGTATCTATAAATAGCGCAGTCCCCCACATACAACGTGTATATGGGGGACTGATTACATGATGCCACCGTGAGCGTGTGGAGAGCCTCCACAGTCACTTAGTGATGTGCTTGAGACTACTTCTCGCCCTCTTCTGGAGTGTAGAGAGGCTCGCTAGCCAGAGCCTTCGTCATGTGGCTTACCCAGACGTTGACAATAGCGGGATAGTCAGCGAGTCCGTTCATCGTGCAGCCATCAAGGGTGCACTTATAGCCAGCCTTGTTCATCTCATAGCGCCAGCTTCCCTCCTCAGGATTCTGCGGATCGACACCACCCTTGAGGTCGTTGTTGGCGTGATCACCAGCGATAGACATGAGCGGGTGTAGGAGCATCGTGCCAGAGGTCTTGCCAGCCTTCTTAGCGCGAGCGATCAGGTCATCTACAAGGTTGCCCTCCATATCGACAGTAGCAACGAAGTAGTTGGGGCTGAGCTTCTGGAGCTCCTCCTCAATCTTGAGGTAGCGAGCATTACCGCGTCCGTAGTTCATGTTCTCAGGATTACCGTGTCCCATGAAGCTGACGAGCTTGTTTTCAGCAACAGCCTTGCCATAGATCTTGTGAAGCTCAGCAGCAACAGCCTTGCAGTCATCATCGCTCTCTAGTAGTGGACCAGCAAGGTAGACGGTTGTCTTAGCGAACTCGGGGTGATCACCATCGTTGCGGAAGTCCTTGATGCAGTTCTGGATACGTAGGAACTCCTCACCAGGTACGATGTGTAGAGACTGAACTGCTATGTCCTTGTATCCAGCAACGCCAAGAGCCTCTAGATAGAATTTGGGTGCGTAGTAGTTCCACCCCTTCTGAGCGCAACGTGTCATGCAGATCTCAGAGGTAAAGGCGAAGTAGAGGTCTCTGTCGGGGAACTTCTTCTTGAAGGCCTCCTGTACCTTCTTAAAGGTCTCCTGAGGCTTATCCCAGGTACTACCGAAAGAGACGAGGAGTAGAGCCTTGTCTGTGGTCTTCTTTGCCTGCACCTCCTTGGTAACAGCTTGTAGCTTCTTGTCGTGATTTGAGAGAGCTAGGTTGTTGTCCTCCTGGCAACCTACGCAAGTCAGGAGTGTTAGTCCTAGAGCGCAGAGTGATAAGATTGTTAATAGCTTCTTCATTGTTGATAGGGGTTATAAGTTATTTTATATTTGTTTGTGTGTGTTGGCTTGATAAAGTGTAGTGAGTTAGGGGTTGTCTAATCCTCCTCATCCTCTTGAGAGCGCGAGCGACGGGAGGAGCGCTTAGTCGGCGTGATCTGCTTGGCTCGCCCGAAGTGTACGCTCAGCGTCATGTAGAGCGTACGTCCCGGTGTTGATGTGCCGTAGTGCAGACCGTGTGGTGTGGTCTCGTAGTAGTTGAGCAGGTTATCGACACCGACATTCAGGTCGATAGACCAGTTCTCATTGGGTATGATCGTCTGCTGCGTGTTGAGACGCCATAGGTGATAGGGCTTGCCGTTGCCGTCATCCTGATAGTAACGGGTGCTCTGCATACGTCCGTATAGTCCTACTGCTAGCTTGTAGCGCTGGTGGAGGAAGGCTTCGCTCCACGACAGCCCCACGGTGGCACGGTGGTGTGCCATACCATCGATCGTGACTTGGCGCATCTCTTGCTTCTCGTCATCGTAGAGGAGTGCCTCTGTGTCGAGGTAACTGTAGCTGGTGGTCAGCGTCCACTGCTTGTAGATGCGCCACTTGGCTGTGACATCAGCACCATAAGTCTTGGCGCTGTCCATGTTCTTGTACTGACGCACGCGAGCTGGCCTGTAGGTGGCTATGAGATCACCTGGAGCCTCTCGACTTGGGATCGTCACAAGGGTGATCATATGGTTGAGGAAGTTGCCATAGCCCGTGACGCTTACGTTGACCATTGGACTGTGATACTCGACGCTACCTGAGACATAGCGACTAGTCTGCGCCTTGAGGTTTGGATTGCCTAGATGGAGTATGACCATCGCCATCTGACGAACGTATCGATAGTGGAGCTCCTTGATCGTAGGAGTCTTAAAGCCTTCGGAGTAGGTAGCACGCAGGTTGACGGGGCCTAGCTTGTAGAGGAGGGACACCTTGGGAGTAAACTTTGCGCCAAAAGCTGGGTGATAGGTTAGCCTCGCTCCCGCAGTTAAGTTAAAGTTGTTCGTAGGTGTCCACTCGTCCTGTAGGTAGAGTCCCGCCTGAAAGTCATTGACCCGATCCTCGTCCAGACGGTGTGGTGCTATGAGCCAGTTGTGGTGTAGGTCTAAGCCAGCGCTAAGTCGCTGATCGAAGGGCAGTGCGAAGACCCCCTTGAGCTCTGTCGTGATGCGTTGCTGATTGCTCTGCAGACCTACATCTCCAGGGAAGTAGGGGAAGTTCAGCTCCTTGCCATCTGGCAGGTACTCCTTAGCCCAGGTCTCACCTGTGTAGACGTAGTAATAGGCGTGCCTGTAGTACTGCATCTGAGCCGTCAGGACAGCTCCCCGTGGAGTCTGCCAACGCATACCTGCACCTGCGGAAGTATTGTGATAGCGGAAGTCGTAGGTCTTGTAGTCGGGCACACCCGTCGGGCGGTGGATATCCTTGCGATAGTAGTTACCCTCGACATAGGCCGAGAGCGGCTTGCCCTGTCGCCAGTAGAGATGCTGTCCTATCTGCCAGTCTAGGTAGGGATTGGAGGTGTTGTTGACCGAGTTGGTTACAGGCTTTTCGTATCGGTTGGGGTTTTCGTAGGTTGTGTTTTGCCAACCGTCTGAGTGCTTTAGATTAAAGTCTGTCAGCGTCGTCCAGTCGCCCACCCTATACTGAAAAGCGTTGGACTGATTGATCACTCCATAGGAGGCGACACGCGTGCTATTGTCTATGGATAGATTGTCACGGCTCTTCTTGGTGATGATGTTGATGACACCCGCTATGGCGTCGCTACCGTAGAGCGCGGAGGAGGCTCCTTTCACCACCTCAATACGCTCGATGCGTGTCGGGTCAACCATATCTAGATTCGTCTGCCCCCCGAGGTCGCTCATCAACCTCTTACCATCGACGAGGATGAGGATATAACGATCTCCCAGCCCGCCTATCTGCATAGCGGTACCCATGTCGCTGTGGCTGAAGTCTATCGACGGGATCAGCCCCGAGAGTATCTCCGTGAGCGTCGCTGATCCGTAGCTCTCTAGCGTCTTCGCATTGATGATCTCGGTCTGTACGGGCGCATTCTTGAGGAGGTAGTTCGTACCGGTACCCGTCACGACCACCTCATCTAGATTAAGGACTGAGAGCGAGTCTACCGCTGCCCATGCGAGCGAGTCCGTCGGCGTTGATGCGCTGGTCTGCGCCATCAGCGTAGCTGGGAGTAGCAGAGCTAAGAGCTGTACAACGATTGCCAGATATCTATTCATAATACTGTAAGATAAACTAACAGAAGAAGGCAACCTAACCTCAACCCCAACAGATTCGGTTAGAGTAGCTTTTATACACCGCAAAGGTAGTAAAAAAAGCATTGTCGAGCAACGGATTGCACTCGCTAGATTTGAAAAAATCTCACGAGTAACGATGTGTAAGGACACACAGTTGGTATCTAGCGAAAGGGCGTCCGTTGTAGAGCGGTAACATGAGTCTTGATCCTGTAATATCTGACGGGTACGAACATCCTCCCGCTAGATACGATCATAGTCCACTACAAAAATCGTTACTCATCTCATCTGTTCGTGCGTCCCCACGTGGGGCTGACGCATTATGTACAATGAGCTCGTTTACCTATCTATTCCTCGTCTATCGTTGTGTGTGGCTCTTGAAAAATTCGATTATGATGCGTCATCCCTGGCTGGGGAAATTCGACGCCAGCTCGCTACAATAATTTAGAACTGACTACATATCGAAACGGCGCCGTGTCGGGGAAAAGTGATTTCCACGTGGATATTTCGAAATATCCAGGTGGAGAATAAAAAATTCTTCGGAGGAATCAAATGAAACTTCGGAAGAATGAAATGAAACTTCGGAGGAAATGAATGACGCCCACGTGGAAAATAAAAAATATCCACGTGGAGATTTGAGATTTCCCACGTGGATATTCGAAAAAGGAGGGAATCGGACGAATTTCCCCGTAAAGATATGTAAATAGAGACTAGAGGGCTAGTGGCACTAATGCTCCTAGTAGGCCTAGTGCTTCTAGAGCCTGCAGAAGGGTTACTCGTGAGAGTTGCGGTACCGCAAGTAGTGACTTAGTGAGAGCTACCTCGGCGAGGACGTATGATGATGAGCGAGAAGTAAGGGATGGGCTGACGAGCGAGGAGCGTCTCTCGATCACTGGTGAGCAGCTCTAGAGCTGGATTGCCGAGATGCTCGGCGTAGATGAAGTCGTTGTGGTCCTCGGCGATCACCTTACGAACGAAGTCGGCACAGCGCGAGAGCTTCATCACCACCACCGTATGTCCCTGCGCCAGCGCTTCGCGAAGCTGAGACTCACTGTCGACTTTGCTCAGCACAAGGAGCGACTCATCTTGGCGCACCAACCCCTGACCAAAGGTTGCCGCTGCGGCTATATAATAAGGTATCCCTGGCACAACCTCCATCTCGGCACCATCCTGACGTAAGAGGTCTGCGAGATACTGCACCGTGGCATAGGTGCCGGCATCGCCGATGGTGACGACGCTGCAGGCGAGTCCCCTACCCTGCTGATCTAGCAGTCGGATGGCCAGCTGCTCGTAGTAGCGGATCGCCTCTGTGCGGTCACTGCTCATCGGGATCTCGAGGATCTGGCAGCGCTGAGCGAGGGCGGTGCCTTCGGGTAGCGCAGCGACTATTCGATGAGCAGCCTCACCGAGGCAATAGATTTCATCTGCCGTCTGGAGCTTGCCATAGGCCCGCATGGAGATATCCTCAGGCGTAGCAGCACCGAGAGAGACAATCGCTATCGGGTGTAGCACTTTCATCGGCGGAAGAGATGCTTGAAGTTGTCATTGTAGAGCTTAGAGAGTCCCGCACGGTTGTCGATGGCATCCCCGACGACCATCAGCGTGGTAAGCGTGAGGTGATGCTCACGAACTATCTGTGCCAGCTCGGAGAGTTGACCGCGGTAGATGCGCTGCTCAGGCCAAGTGAGCTTGTAGCAGACCGCCACGGGTGTCGTGGGCGGATAGTGAACGAGTAGCTCCCGCTGCACCTCCTCGGCAAGGGTGGCACTGAGGTAGATGCACATCGTGCTCTGCGAGGCAGCTAGCTTGTGCAGTTGCTCTCGCTCGGGCATTGGCGTGCGACCGCCACCGCGAGTTAAGATGATGGTCTGCACACGCTCGGGGATGGTAAACTGAGACCTGAGCTCTGCAGCGGCTGCTAGGAAGGAGGAGATGCCAGGCGTGATGTGGTAACTCATACCCGCCTCATCAAAGAGTGCCATCTGCTCCTGTATGGCACCAAAGATGGCGGGGTCTCCCGTGTGTAACCGCACGATAAGCGCGTGCTTGTCGTAAAACTCCTTCATCAGGGCAAACTGCTCCTCGAGATTCATATCGGCGGAGCTTTTCACAGTGGCACCCACCTTGGCATAGTAGGTTAACTCAATGGGAACCAAGCTACCAGCATAGAGGATCAGGTCGGCTCGCTCGAGGAAATGCTTACCACGCACGGAGATTAACTCAGGATCGCCAGGCCCCGCCCCAACGATCTCTATATGTCCGTGGGGCAACCCTTCGGGAGCTACGGCAAGGCTATAGGTAAAGTCGCTCTGCGACGTGAGACAGCCTTTTTGCTTTTCTATAATCAGTAGTCCGCCCTGACTGGCTGCGAGTGCGGAGGCTTCGCTGACGCTCGTCGAACCCGTTGCTGTGGCGACACGCTCTGAGGGGTTGGGTACCTCGATAGCGGCTAGCTCGTCACTACTGTAGAAGTGGCAAGGCTTACCTAAGTGCTGAGAGAGTTCGTCGAGGATCGGTTCGCCACGCTTGAGTTCGATGCTATTGATCGTGGCGATGGCACTAGGGGCGTACCCTTTGGCACGAATGTCGGAGAGAATGTGCTCCACGACGCCCTCGGGATTTGCTTGATGGCGACACCCCACACCGAGGTGCAGGAGTGGCGGACGGAAGTAGAGACAAGGGATGGTCAAGCCCTCCAGCAGGCGATAACTCACCGCTATGAGGAGGTCGTAGCGGCTCTGGTCGACATCCTCGTAGCGGTAGTAGAGATCTACATGCTCTGGGTGTGTGCGCTCTAGATAGGCGGTACCCTCGGTGCGCATTTCAAGTAGCAGAGCGACAGGGCGCTTATTGACAAAGGTGGTGATGGCGGCGTTCATACTACAGCCTGCGGTCTCGCGACTCCACCCGATCTCTGCACCCAAGGTGTCTAGAGCCCACAGCCCCTGCCGGTCGCTCTGAGTGGTGATGACCGGCTCGGCACCTAGTATGTGTGCGATGCGCTCGGTCCACTCGTTGGCGCCGCCTATGTGTCCCGAAGCGACGGAGATGACGTACCGCCCCGTGGTGTCTACGCAGAGGACCGCTGGGTCGTGATGCTTGTCTCTGAGCAGTGGGGCAATGGTGCGAACGCAGATTCCCATAGCGGAGACAAAGAGTAAGACATCGCTCTCGGCAAAGAGGCACTTAGCCCCCTCGGCAAGGCTGGGCAGCAGGGTGAATGCTTCGCTTGCCTTCTCCTGGTGTGTCGTATAGAGCTTAACGTCTGTCAGTTCGCTCGCTATCTGTAGTGCGATCTTTTGACCATCAGGAGAGATGGCGAGGATCGCTATGCGTGGTTTTGAGTTCATACGAATTAGTGTGTGCTTTTGGTCGCTTGTAAGACAGCTATCGGGTTGTAGTCATCGATCTGCATACGGGTCGTGGAGGTTATGGAGCCACCGACAGCAGCAATGGCTCGTCTGAAGGCCTCCTGGCTCTCGCTCGAGACGGAGTTAAAGACGATCCGCCCGCCTACGGCGAGACGACGCCACGCCTCCTCAACGATCTTCTGCAGGTGCCCGCCATGCCCTCCGATGAAGACGGCATCAGGCTGAGGAAGTGAATCAAGGTTGGCTCGAAGGAAGTCGCCCCCGCAGAAGGTGATGCCCGGGGTGTGATGACGACGCGCATTGGCGTCGAGGAGCTCGGCACCCTCGGGACGTATCTCGAAGGCAACGACCTGCAGGCTCGGCTGCTGTAGGCGAGCTTCGATAGATACGGAGCCGGTGCAGGAGCCGATGTCCCACAGGACGTGCGCCTGGTGCAGGTCTAGCTGCGAGAGCGTCTCGAGACGTATCGCCCGCTTGGTGATCATCCGCTCACGCCCATTGAGCGGAATAAAGTCCGCATCGGGGATACCAAAAGGTCGAGGCAAGGGCTTCGTCTGAATGAGGATTAAGTTGTTGGGATAGGCGAAAGTGCGCTCAGACATTTCCGCAATAGAGAGACGGGAGAGCTGCTGTCGCTCCTTATTGCCTAGATGCTCCCCGACGATGGCTCGGTAGTTGTCGTAGCCGTAGTCGAGCATGCGCTGGGCGATGCGCTGAGGGGTGTGCTCCTTGCGGTCGGTTAGGATGCCGATCATGCGCTCGCCAGAGATCAGCGCTGCGTCAAAGGCTTGCCACGGTCTCCCCGTGAGTGACACGACGTGCATGTCCTGGTAAGGCAGGAGTGCTGCATGAGCGAGAAGCTGCAGGGAGTGGAAGTAAGGGTGCAGCTCGATCTCAACCTCGGGAAGAAGCTGCATGATGCGCTGCCCGATGCCGTTGAAGATGGGGTCGCACGAAGCGAAGACGACGACCGTGTCGTACGCCTTGTACTGCTCGATCACATCGTCTATCGGTGGGGTTATATCGATCCAGTGATACTCCGTCGGCAAGATCTCTCGGACGATCTCGTGATGCCGTGCCCCTCCTGAGAAGACGCGCTCGCCAGCGAGTCGCTCCAGCAGCTCTGGGCTCCACCGCTGCTCTCGGTCGTCGCTAAGTCCTATGAGGATGATTTTCATAAGTCACGACCAGGCTTGAGCGTCTCGGCATCGCCATAGCTGAGGGTCGCGTTGACCAGCGTTGCCGCTAGATTGCTGCCCCCTTTGCGTCCCTCAATGATGAGCTTAGGGATGTCGTGAAAGGGCTTGACCATGTGCTTTGACTCACACACGTGGACGAAGCCGACGGGTGCTGCGACAATTCCAGCGGGGTGAGCCTTGCCCTGGCGAATGAGGTGCGCCAGCTCCATGAGAGCCGTCGGAGCGTTGCCAAAAGCGTAGAGCGCATCGGGATGCTCCTCGACGGCGAGCCTTATGCCAGCCTGTGTACGGGTGATGTCCAGTCGCTCTGCCATCTCAGCCACACGTGGGTCGTGCAGGTAGCAGAGCACCTCGATACCGTAGCGTGCCAAGGCACCTTTGCGGATGCCCGAAGCAACCATCGTCACGTCGGTTACGATGGTGCGTATCTTACCATCTACATAGCCTTGGTAAATGCGAGAGACCGCATTGGGGTCGCTGTAAAGTAGCTCCTCCATCTCAAAGTCGGCCGTCGTATGGACCGCGTGTAGCATCGCCCAGAGATGGTCGAGCGGATAGCTCTCGGGATGCTTGAGTAGCGAGAGGATCGTGCGAAAGCTTTCGCTCATGATGCGCTGTCCGACCTTCTCTTCGTCACTCCCTTTGTCACGATAGTAACCTCGTGGCGTGACGATTTTGCCCTTTGAGAGGAAGCTCTGACTATTGCCGATGATGAGGACGGTAAACATATCAACATCTTGCGTATTCAGCTCTCGTAGGGTCGTTGTCCAGACACGTTGGTCGGGACGCCCCGCTTGTTGCACCAGTCCTACGGGCGTGTCGGGTGAGCGATGCTTGAGGAATAGCTCTCGCACACGCTCCAGCTGCCAGTACCGCTTGATGCTCTTGGGATTGTAGATTGCTGTGACGAAGTCCGCCTCTGCGGCTGCGATAGCGCGTCGCTCGATGATTGCCCACGGAGTCATCAGATCACTCAGCGAGATGATACAAAGGTCATGGCCAATGGGTGCTCCGAGGAGGGCGGCCGCCTTCTGAAAAGCGGAGATCCCAGGTAGCACCTCTAGTTCCACATCACTACCCCGCTCATCGCACATCTCATAGAGGAGCGGCGCCATCCCGTAGATGCCCGCATCGCCAGAGCTAATGACACAAACCGTTTGTCCAGCCTCGGCTCGCTCGATAGCTAGCTTGGCTCGCTCACGCTCTTGGCGCATACCTGTGTCGATGCACTCGGCGCCCTCGTGTAGGTACTCTTGGATAAACTGAAAGTAGTAAGCATACCCCACCACCACATCAGCCTCTCTGAGGGCTTGATGCACAGCGGGCGTTATATCTTCAGGACTGCCGGGACCGATGCCGGCGATATAGATCTTTTTCATAGTCTCTCTTTGCTATTGTTGGACGGGCTTGACACACCTCTTATTTGTTACGGCGAGACTTAGCCCGATGAATTACTCTGCGAAGATAACGAAAACCGAGTATTACACCACTCACCGAGACGACCAAACCACCTAGCACCAGCACCAGCATGCAGATGATGCGCAGCGTGGGATGCTCTGCAAAGAAGCCAATGCGGAGGTTGTGACAGAAGGGGTAGAGCCACTTCTTGACTCGTCCGTTGAGACTGTAGTAACGTGTCTCTCCAGTCGTCGGACTGATGTAGATACGACTCGACTCCTTGTCCTGTGCCGATATGCGGTAGATCGGCAACTCATACTTATCATTTAGGCTAGCATAGTAGTTGTCGTAGTGATCCATTAGCTCGATCTGCATGTCGGCAGTTCCCAGCACCGGCGTGAGCTTAGCTTTGATATCCTCCTCGGTCAGATGCAACGGCTGTGGAGCTTCGCCCAGCGCATCCCAGCTCTCTAGTTGTCCGTGGCGCTGCACCTCGTAGTAAGGGTGCCCGCCATAGCTCCGCCAAGTAATCTGCTGCACACCGCCTAGGTCAAGTAGCAAGCGGTAGTCATACATGTCCGAGCGACCCAGCTGTGGAGCCTCTGCGACCTGCGCCTCCTTGCGCTTCGCCTTCGTGTCGTGCTGAGGCACGATCCACGACGGCAAGTCGTAGAGCGACATCACCCCGCTGAGGGCGAAAAGCGTTAGCGACAGACCAAAGATCACGCCCCCGACGAGATGCCAGTGCAAAACTCTATTGCGCTTGTAGGGACTGCGCAATCGCTTCGTTCGTCTCCACATACGGACGTAAAGGCGTATCCCAAGGTATAGCCCCGTAAAAGCAGCGATGACAGCCAGCGAAGCGAAGATTGAGATGACCCAAAGCCAGACGGTGCGGTTTTGCCGTAGCCACCAGTAATAAAACATGTGGGGAATCGTACCACACGATGCCCCAATACGCTCCGAACGAGTGCAGAGCTGCACCGCATCGCCCGTTTGACTAGAGAGATAAAGGTAAGTTCCCTCAGGATCGTCAAAGCGGTATCGGTAGAGGGGCAGATCCTTCTTGACCCTCGGGTAAGGCGTCCAGGTGTCTATGTGTCGTATCGTATCAACCGCCACGATAGGCGCAGAGCTAAAGCGCGACGCATACTGCTCATACCAAGCCTCTGGCACCGAATCCGTAGCCGTCGTAAGGAGCGAGTCCGCATGCCACAGATACCCTCCCTCGCTCGTCTCCACACTCCACACCGGCTCGCCACAATGCGTGGTGAGCGAGAGTGCCGTCAGCTCTTCGCCAGGCTGGAGCTTCGCCTGTAGCGTAGACTCCGACGGTAGAGCCGCCGAGGTCGCAAGGGTATCCTGTAGCGGTAAGTCCTTGTCCCCGAGACGGGGGAAGGAGCAGAAGATCATCACCCCTCCAGAGATCAACCATAAGAGGAAGAGCGGAGCACAGACGGTGCCTAGTACTTTGTGAAGCCAGCGCATAGTTGGTATGTAATAGGATTATAGGGTTGTCATTGTTTATAAGAGAGGTCTCCTAAGCTGTGAGGTCTCCCATAAGAAGCAACGGTGCGACCACTAGCAAACGCAGCAGCCGCACCGTGTGGTGAGTCTCTCACGAAAGAGAGCTCCGTATTAGTAGCTCAGCCACTAGTGTAGCCGTACTAGAGGTTTACTCTTTGACGATTGGCGTGATGCGATCTATCTCGAAGCCATCAGCGAGTGTTGCGCCCTTGGTCACCTGGCGGGTGTTGATATTGTACTGGTAGATAGTCGTAGGAGCGCCCTCTACATTGGCACCGATGCTGACCAAGTCACCATTGCGTACGACCAACTGACCGAAGTTACCATTGCTAAAGGGGATATCCTTGATATGCTCCACCTGATGCGTCTTCATGTTGCAGCGTAGCCAGTAATAGATGTAGCGATTGGTCTTGCTACTCCAGTCGGTATTGCCCTTCTCCTTGAAGTCGGGGTCCTGCATATAGAGGAGCACCTCGTCATCATTGAGCGGGAAGACGGTGATGATCTTGCCACGAGGCTGTGCATAACCGTCGAAACTCTTGTCCGTCTCCATAGAGCCTGCGTTGACACGGAAGAGGAAGCTGCGCTGCTTCGTACCGCTCTTCTTTTTAGCATTCTCGGGGATGTTGCAAGTAGCAGCCGCAAAGTAGAAGTTACCCTTAGAGTCGAAGAAAGTCTTCTGACTGCGTGTCTCTCCAAAAGAGGTAGAGCTTAGGTGCTCGCAGCGTGTGTCCTTGTCGATCTTCTTGACCTCCATAGTACTTGCATCGATGAAAGCGATGTAGATCTCATTACGCTTGGGAGGTAGTGCCATAGAGGTCTTCTTAGACTTCTCCATATAAACGTGAGGGAAGATGAGCATATTGTCAGCCTTGCGATAGCCTAGCAGACCGCTGGAGTTGAAGAGTTCGTCCTCAGCAGGCTTAGGTAGATCGAGCTTGCCCTCAGCAGTGATGACCATCTTGTTGACATCGACCTTGACCCAAGAAACCTCTTGCTTGTCACCTACGGAGCTAACCATGACGAGCGTGTTGTCGTCTAGCCAAGCGTGCGAAAAGCGACGATCGAGGATCTGTGGCATAGGTAACTCCTTAATCGTCTCGATGCCAGTGTTGGAGACGCGGAACTTGCCGAAGCGTCCCTCACGAGAGACACTGTAGTAGTAGCCCTGGTGATATAATACGTTAGGCGTTATGGTAGATGCTGAAGTCTCTACTCCCTCGCCCTTGATACTCAGAACACCCTTGGTTAGGTCAGCAACACGTGCGATGATGTGTGCATCCTTGTTGGCGGTTGACTGGCCAGTGGCTCCTCCCAAAGGAACCCATAGGTCATAGCCCATGGTTATCTCCTTCTCAGGATTGGGCGTATCTGATTCACACGACGTGAACGAGAGTGTGACGAGGGCGACTACGAGAGCCGCCAGCAAGCGATAAGCTTTAGTCATAGTAATATAAGTTTTGGTGATTGATATAAGTGTTTGTATGTCTTCTAGTTGAGGAATATGCGGAGCTTGCAGTAGAAGGCTCGTCCAGGCTTCTGTAACATATAGTTGTCGTAGAGCGGACGGTCTAGCAGGTTGCTGCTCTGCAGTGATATGGAGTAGCGGTCGTGAGCGAAGCTCCAGGTGACCCCAGCCGAGAGGTCGTAGCTGGTCGGGATGACCGCCTTGGTGCTTTTGCGCCCGAAGGCTGCCCACGTGAGGTAAAACCAATGGATATAGCCCAGTCCAGCGTTGAAGTGTATGGCACTCGCTTGGATACCAAACGGCTTGCGCCAGTTAGCCCCTAGGAGCAGATTACCATAGAGGAAAGGGTCGTTCGGGATCCGATACCCATAGGTTGGATTCGGCTTACCGTAAATGTTCGTGCGCGTGCGGTCACGCTCGTCGGTGTAAGTGCCGTTGAGCGTGAGGTCCAAGAGGTTGGCGTAGTTGTACTTGACCTCCATCTCGCCACCGAGGACGAGCGAAGAGCCGACATTCTCGTACTGGCTCTCAACATCTCCCAGCACCACACGATGGATGTAGTTGGACACGTTGCGATAGAAGGCGGTCGCCTCGTAGTTGAGGAAGTGCAGGTCGCCCCACTGCGCCTGACCATAGAGCGTTAAGTTCAGGTTGTAAGCTTGCTCGGGATGAAGCTTGAAGTTGGGGTAGATGTTAGCTCCATTACCCATCAGCTCGCGAGCTGTCGGCAGACGCGTGGCACGCTCGAAAGAGGCTTTGACAGCTAGCTCGTCAGCGATCGTATAGCGTAGCCCAAGCCCGTAGCCCACTTGGTTTTTCGTCTGCTGCGTAGGCACCTTGTCCGATCCCGTCAACCAGTACATATCAGCCTGCTCGATGGCTACGTGGTAGAGGTAGTCCTTGACAAAGAGCATCCCACGCAGACGGCCATTGAGGAGCGTCGTGCCATACGAGAGTCCGAAGATGTGCTGCGCCATACGGTCACGTGACGACTCAAAGTTGGGATCGTACGTATCGTACCGCTCATTGGCTATGGAACTCATCTGATAGTTAAGGTTGAGATGTCCACCCTTGGGGAGCGTATAGGCGAAGTTGGCACGAGTCGTCCAGGTCGGGCGCACCGTGTGGCGTATCATACGTGTGCGACGCATCACCTCGCTATAGTGAGTCTCTATGAAGGTACCATCCCAGCTATACTTACGATAGGCGGTATCCGTAATCATAATATGGTTGCGAGCAAAGGAGGCATCTATCGTAGCAGAGAGTCCAGGGGTAAAGAGATTGCGCTTGGCATAGTGCGCCGAGAAGCTTAAGTCCTCACGATCTCGCATCGCCTCGCCGATGACTAGCGTCTGGCGAAATCCGGTTTGTATCTCGCTCGCGCTCTTTGTATAGCCTACACCGAGCAGAGCGGCGTCTGCCCATGGCTTCTTAGTCACGCCTAGTTGCAGACGGCCTAAGAGCGACTGGTAACCATCGTGAAAGCGTCTGAAGTCTCGCCGCTCGTACTCTTGCGTCTCGCCGTTCCACACCTCCACACCGCGCATGATGTAGTCATTCTTGGAGTACTGATGGCGTAGTGTGGGGCGCACCGTAAAGCCACTCCGCTGCTCCCTATACTGCCCCGTCAGGTCTAAGGCATAGGTGTGAAAAGAGCCACCACGCAGCGAACAGTCCAGATAGCTCTCCCCACGGCTGTTGGTCACGATATTGACTGCTCCGCCGAGGGCATCCATACCGAGTTCAGGCGGTACGACCCCTTTGTAGATCTCGACACGATCGATGAGGTTCACTGGTAGCGTAGCGAGCGAAGCCCCCTCGCCCATCGAGGAGAGCGGCACACCATTGATAAAGTAGCGGACAGCATGCCCCGACATACCATTGATCGATAGCTCATTGCTAGAGCCCACACCACCAGACTCTCTGAGCCGCACACCCGAACTCTGAGCGACCAACTCATTGAGACTACCCATCGAAGCGATGAGCGGCTTGACATCTAGACTGATCGCCGAGAGTGCCTGCTGCTGCATGATACGTCTATGCGTAGGCGCCACGACAATCACCTCACCGAGGTTCTTGTAGTCTATCGAGTCACGATGATGACTGAGCGTATCCCGCTGCGCTGTGAGCGGGAGCACACAGCTAGCCAGCAACAGGAATAGGTAAAAGTAGCTACGTCTCATCGACTTACCGAGCTATGGAGTCAGACTTGTGCAACTTCTCGCCCGTCTCCTCGTAGATTGCTTTTTTGTCCATAATGGAGAGACGACGATGTGTCATGAAGAAGTCAACCTTCCTCAGGATCATCTCCTGCACCTCTGGCAGTTCGCCCAAGCCACGCACCACACTCTCGACCTGATAGCCGAGAGCCTCTAGCTGGGGTTGCCACTCTTGGAGCATATCCTCCTTAGCATGCTCGCCTGCCACGATCATCAGCGGCTGTAGACAGACTCGCTTGAGGCCCGTAGCACGCAGACGCTCTAGAGCCTCCTCGTAGTAAGGGTAACCCTCCACGCAGCCCACAATCACCTGACCATAGCCGTGACGCTGCAGGTAGTGGTCTAGCATAGCGTACTGAGCCGTAGCACTATCGTAGGTGCCATGCCCCACCCAAATGTAAGCCACCTCTGGATCGAGGTGAGCCGTCATGATAGTGGCCAAGTCCTTGTAGTCGCTCTCGTAGAAGAGTAGCGGCGTCACCAGCCTAATCTTCTTAAAGAGTTGCTGCAGGTGAGCTACCTCATAGGAGAGCGACTCCATCTCTACTCCATCGACGAGCGTCGTCGAGACCACCAGCAGGTGGGTAAAGCCCTCACTGGCTAGTGCCTTAAGTGCTTCGCCAGGCGTGGGGATCTCTATACCCCGCGCTGCTAGACGCTTGCGCACGATACGAGAGCTATAGGCTTGACGGACCGCTAGATTGGGATAGGCTGCAGCTATGCGCTCATTGATAGCATCGAGGGTCACCCGACGGGTATCGTCGTGGGTTGTGCCAAAGTGAACTACGAGAATAGCCCCTTTGTCATTAGGGCCCATGCCTGCAAAGAGCGAGTCAGTCTCAAAGACCTTATTGCCCGCCTGTAGCGACAGTCCGCCGAGTAGTGCAGTCATATATAATAGGAGTATACGATAGATGCGTTGCGTCATACGGTTGTTGCATTTATTCGCTAGGTCAAGTCGATCGACCGCTGGCGTAGCATAACTTGAGGCATAGCACAGCCGTAGCCCCACGCCACATGCGCAGTGCCTCTTGAGAGATATGCATCTGATCGATTGACATAGCATTAAGGTACGCTTGCCACCGAGCGTACACGATTATATACTAAGTTACGAGTAGTGGCAGGTCTCCTGACTTACCCCAGCCTATCACCGCCTTCCCATCTGACCTCAGGCAGACAGTGGCTTGTATTCATCTTGTGATAGGCTCTGTGAAATAGGGGGATCACAGTAGCGGGCACTGCACCAGATTCTCACTGGACTTCCCTCTTGCATCGCTCGCCTCACGAGCAGATGCACCACCACTCAAGGATATTGCCCACAAAGGTACGAAAAAAGTTAAGGAGAGAGCAGATGCCGAGGTTGGGAAAATATGCGCCTCAAAATAGAAATTAGCCATACGAATCTTCTAAATTCAATAGCTATTGCATTTGTATTGTTTTTTTTCTACCTTAGCCGGCAGAGAGCAGAAGATGATTTCATAGAGTCTAATATCCGCCCTTTTGTAAATCGCATACGAACTAATCAACGATAGATTATGAAAAAACTTTCAGCTATTCTATTTGCTACTCTACTAGTCGTAGGACTAGGATCTTGCGACAAAGAGCCTAATGATGTTCAGCCTCAGGCTACATCTCTGACACTGAACTCCACAGCAGTCACGCTCAAGGTAGGCGATACTCGACAGCTCATAGTTACTGTAGAGCCTAAGGATCAGGCCTACACTGTCACTTTCACCAGCGACAATGAGAAGGTTGCCACGGTCGATGCTAAGGGACTCGTCAAGGCGATTGCCGAGGGTACTGCCAATATCAGTGCCAAGGTGGGTGGCCTCACGGCGAAGTGTGTCGTCACGGTATCTAACTCAGCACCCAGCGTAACGCTAACAATCAAGACACCTACACTAACGATTGAGAAGGGCAAGACAGCTCAGATTGACTACACCGTCACGCCTGCTGATACGCCCATCACCTTCACAAGTGACAAGACGGACATCGCTACCGTCGATGCTCATGGAGTCGTCGCAGCCGTTGCTGCTGGTAGTGCGACAATCACAGTTGTCGCTGCTGGTCAGGAGGCTCAGGTAGCAGTCACCGTAACGGAAGATAATGGGGGTGGCAGTAAAATTGCTCAAAACGAGCTTCCTCTCCTCATGTTTGAGGCAACAGCGGACGAAAATGGCATCACAAACCAAGAGGTTCTAAATCATGAGGCCAAGATCGGTCGTACAGCACAATCTCTTAGTTTCTGGGGACAAGGTCCGTTCCCGGGTGCTTTTGTCAATAAGGATTTGACAATCGTGGGTGCCGTCTATGGACTCGTCTTTACAGACTCCAAGGAGTATGTGATCCCCGCTTTCAGCAAGGAGAGTCTCGCAAATTGTCCTAAGACACTCGCTATGCTCGCTGATTATGGCTTTACAATCTTTAGCGATGGCATGTACGATAAGGATACGCCTTTCAAAAAGAGTCTGAACGACAACGAACCTTCGGTCTCGGTAGAGATTTATGACGATCCGAACAATGAGCTAGGCTCTACACTGATGATTCTATTCATCAAGCCTATGCCCAAGAAGGATATTGAGATAGCACATGATATCTTACCTGGTGCAAAGGACTTTCCCGACTATAAACTACTTGCGACAAAGGACGCAGCTAAGATAAAAGAGTTCGAAACAAATCTCGGCCTTCGCGAGTACGACTCCGAGGAAAGTGAGGAAGCTAAAAAGAATTTGTTTTTCACATCCAAGGCAACTTCTATCGCTCAGACCAACTTCTCACTCGTATGCTATATTTGCACACCTGATGAAGGAACTCCATACGTCAATAGTGCTGTCAACTGCATCAAAAACTCTAATGACTTTGATGATCCTAAGCTCAAAGAGTGGTTCACAACCAATGGTTATGGAAATAACTTCAAGGCTAATAGTGCTAGAGGCTATGCGCTAGGCTACGATGCCACTGGTAAGGTTCTAGCTCAGATCTTTACCAACAGCGAAGAAACTATGGCTATGCTTCAGATTATCGAAAAACCGCAAACTCAGTCAGCTGCTCAGTTACGCAGTCTAGCTATAAAGCAGTACAAGGAGATGAAGACTCTCACTAAGACTAAGCATCGCAAGCTACAGCAAATGCGCCGTCGCTAAGCTATAATCGACTGTCGCACGATAGCGATAGTACCTCTCAAGGTTGATGCTCCTACGCCTTCATTGGCTAGACGCGGACTAGAGAGTCTTCTTCAGAGGGGTATCCTGGAGCCATAATGCTGTGTGGGTACCCCTCTTCCTTTGAACTCCACATATCTGACGAGATACTCTTAATCTCTCAAGAGTGCTAGGCAATACGATCTTAGACACAACAAGCATTTTTCTTAGCTTGATCTAAGGATTTGTGGTGACTTGTAGAGACTCTCAAATCGTCTACCGCCCTATTAAGGTTGCTACACTAAACAATAGATGCTCAAGATGTCAAGTATCTAACACAGGCTGGTAGTTGTCTTGCGAAATATACTCAGGGCATTACTTTGTTCTCAACTTAAAGCTTAGGAGTCAATCACATCAGAAGTAACCTATAAGAGGCATCCTTCTCATCCTCACGCTTTAGTCATTTTGAAGTCAAGAGGAGGGGACCTTACACCAACGAGTCATATTACATAAATCAATCTAGTATCCTATGAGAAAACTTTCAGTTATTCTATCCACGCTCCTACTACTTGTAGGACTCGGAGCATGTAAGAAAGACACTCCCAAGGTAGACCCCAATGTAGTCACCAAGGCTACCAATCTGACACTAGCTCCTAAAGCTGTCTCACTCAAGGTAGGTGATACTCAGCAGCTCACGGCAACCGTTGAGCCGACTGACAAGACATTTATCATCACCTTCACCAGTGAAAAGCCTGAGGTTGCGACGGTTGATGCTACGGGTCTCGTTAAAGCTGTCACAGCAGGTACAACAAGCATCACGGCCAATGTAGGCAAGCTCATGGCTAAGTGTGTTGTCACCGTAACAGAGAATAGTGGTAGCGGTGGTACAACTATCAAAAACGAGCTTCCTCTCCTCATGTTTGAGGCCACAACAGACGATAAAGGAGTCATAAACCAAGAAGTCCTAGATCACGAAGCCCAGGTCGGTCGTAAGGCACAGCCTTTCAGAGTTTGGGGGCAAGGTCCGTTCGTAGGAGGCTTTGTCAATAGAGATCTAACGATCGTAGGTGTGATGTACGGACTCGTCTTGACAGACTTCAAGGAGTACGTAATTCCCGCTTTTAGTAAGGAGACGCTCGCAAACTGTCCTAAGACACTTTCTATGCTCGCTGAGTATGGTTTTACAACGTTTAAGGATGACTTATACGATGAGAGTACACCTTTCAAAAAGAGCCTAAACGACAACGATCCCTCGGTCTCAGTAGAGATCTATGACAATCCTGATGAGGCACTTGGCTCTACACTGATGCTCCTATTCACCAAGCCCATGCCCAAGAAAGATATTGAGACAGCTCATGCTATCATACCCGATGCTAGAGATTTCCCCAACTATGTAGCACTTATGTCGAAAGATATGGCTAAGATCAAAGAGTTTGAGACAAATCTTGGGCTCCGCGAGTACGATGCCAAAGGAAGTAATGAGGCAAAAAAGAATCTATTCTTTACGTCCAAGGCGTCTTCTATCGCTCAGACCAACTTCTCACTTGTATACTACGGTTGCACACCTATTGAGGGCTCTCCGTTCATCAACAGTGTCGTAAACTTCATCAAGAATGCTACCGACTTCGATGATCCTAAGCTCAAGGAGTGGTTCACAGCCAATGGCTACGGCAAGGAGTTCAAGACCAATAGCTCTAGAGGTTATGCCATGGGCTACGATCCTACTGGTAAAATTCTAGCTCAGCTCTTCATGAACAGCGAAGGAACCATAGCTATGCTTCAAATTGTTGAGAAGCCACAAACTCAGTCAGCTGCTCAAATGCGCAGTCTAGCCATGAAGCAGTACAAAGAGATGCAGAGCCACACTAAGACTAAGCATCTTAAGCTACAACAGCTGCACAGTCACTAAACTATAATCCGCTGTCGCACGATAGCGGCAGAGCCTCTCAAAGTCGACGCTTCTACAACCTTATCAATCAGACATTGACTAGAGAGGCTCTTCAAGAGGGATACTCTGGAGCCATGATGCTGTGGGGTACCCCTCTTCCTTTGAGCTTCAAATATCTGAGGAAACTCTCTTAAGAATGCTAGACGACACAATTCTAGACTCCACAAACATCGCTATTTGCTCGCTCTAAGCACTGATATCTAGTGACTTTATAGATTCACAACTCGTGTGAGCACATCAATAAAAGCCATCAGGTCAACAATTAACGACAATCTACGCTCGAGGGTACAAAACGATAGGCACGTGGAGATTAGTCTTTTCTGAAGCAACAATGCCACGAAGATTCAATGACTCCATATTACGGTGTAATGCTCAAACCTGCTTCCCCACTCCACCCAAGTAGAATTTCTCCAGCCCATGCAATGTACGCAACTGAAATCACTTCTTGTTTTTTTATTTTAGATTAGCTATCTTTGCGATTGTAAGTTAACAGACAATAGATATTATGAAACGACTGCTTCTCTCTCTTTTTCTCCTCTTAGGAGGAGGAGCTATTAGTACAGCTCAGACATTTTATGACATAGCCTCTAGCGGTCTCTTTTACAAGATAATCAACGAAGACTTGCGAGAAGTAGAGGTGTGTCGTGAGCTTGAGGAGCCTAAGACGGAAAATGGGCCTCTGTACGAGCACATCCCTGAGGGGGATATCCATATTCCAGCAGAGATCACTGCCGATGGTGAGACCTATCACGTCGTACGTATTGGAGATAGTGCTTTTGGAGCTTGCTATAAAATTACGTCGCTTTCGATACCAGCGTCTGTCCGCGAGATGGGCGAGTTGCCTTTTTTGTCTCTATCGGGGCTCAAGAGTTTTGTCGTAGATAAGGCAAATCCTCTTTATTGCTCAGTGGATGGTGTACTCTATAGTAAGGATCAGAAGACATTGCTGTGCTATCCCAATGCTCATGGCAAGACTTTTAGTGTGCCTGAGGGGACTCAAAACATCTTGTCCGGAGCGTTCTTTAACTGCTTCGAGCTAGAGTCTATCACTCTGCCCGAGTCTCTGGACTCAATAGGATTCATCGCCTTCACCTCTTGTTTCAATCTCCGAGAGTTGACAATCCCCCAAGGACTCAAGGATCTACAAATTTATGCCTTTGCAAAGTGTGCTTCACTACAAAAAGTGGACTTTAAGGCACCACTGGAGAAGCTCCCGATGTATACCTTCGATAGTTGCTCTGCACTATCTGACATCACCCTCCCTGAGGGTATGAAAAGCCTTGGAGACTGGGCTTTTGGGTACTGTACCTCTCTAGAGCAGATTAAATTGCCGAGTACCCTAGAGGCTATTGAAGGTGCCACATTTAGCAATTGCTCGAAGCTTGCTACAATAGAACTTCCTCAAGGGTTAAAACGGCTTGGCAATTTCGCCTTTGGAGATGATACGGCACTCAAAATGATCAAGTGTCAGATGGTCGACCCGATAGAGGGCGAAGGTATGGGAGAGTCTGTTTTTTCAAATGTCTGGGTTGACCAGTGTAAGCTGATTGTCCCCGAGGGGAGCAAGGAGCGTTATGCTAAAGCATCTCAATGGCAAGAATTTCTACAGATCGAAGAGACCACGGGCCTAGACGATATAACAAGAGATCTCTCGAATGATCACGATCCTGCAATATTTACCATCCAGGGCGAGCAACTAGTCAATAGAGAGGACCTTCCAGCTGGCATCTATATCATTGATGGTGTCAAGACCCTGCTTCGATAAAACATTCGAACGACTAGGCTAAAGCCTCAGAACTAAATCATCATCACATACAAAGCAAAGCTTATGAAGAAAAAACTACTCGTTTATGCATTCATCGTAGCACTCTTGTCTAGCTATACTCTATCTGGACAAGAGAAGAATCAGCTCACCATCATCACCGACAGGGTGGCGTGCGTCGTAGGACATCAATACAAGATGCTTATGACCAACTACTCAGACAAGGTCTACGAATACCTCAAGGATCATCCTCGTATCGTCGTAGACTACAAGCCGGCCGCCCCCTCACTAATCCAAAACGGTGGCACCTGGTTCAAAGCTATCAAGGAGGGAGAGACAGACGTGACCCTTTTGATCTATGGGGAGGAAGATGGAGTTTTGGGGGCTCCAGACTACAACAACCTATTGGACCAAGCGACCTTTCATGTGGTCAACAAATCGGCTGTCGAGCTTCAAATACCAGAGTGGTACACAACTTGGGGTACCAAGCGTCAGGAGGTAGACAAAAAGTTGGTGAATGAGCTTCACTACGCCAATATAACTGCTCGTTATACGGAGATGACACCTTCACTGACTCCTGAGTTTATGAAACCTATAGAGGTCTATAGCAATGGCTCTTTTGAGACACCTTTTGTCTTAAACTACTACAATGACAATGACGAACTATATGCCTCAGCTCTAGTCCTCATCAACTTCAGTAGAGTTATCCCCGCAGACAAATCCCCCATCCGAGCTATGCTGGAGTCTAAAGGCTTCGTGCAGACAGGAACGGATGAAGCTGGTTGCTTTGAAATGCTAAACGAGCAGACCAATACACAAGTCTCCTGTGAGTTCTTCTCACTACAAGGTGTCTATGTGATGGCTGTGACACAGATGAATCGAGACTACATGCCCAATAGCGTGGCAGATGTAACTCGTGCTGAGCAGAGCTTGAGAGCCTACTATCAGGGTAATACACTATATATAGAGGCTGAGCAAGCATCTGGAGAGCAACTCTCCATCTACTCCATAGGAGGTTCACTCCTATTCCAAAAGCCCCTCGTCAGAGGCGTGCAAACGATTGAGATGCCAACAGCTATCCCTGTCATTGTACGAGCTGGTGAGGCCCCTGCTGTCAAGGTTTTGCCCTAGCACCGGCACATGAATCATATCAGCATACAACACTATCACTAAACAATAATAGCTATGAAACAATTCTACTTCTTACTATGCTTGCTAGGGTTGCTGTCTCTATCGACACAGCTACAGGCAGACACCTGGACCTACGACTTCGAGGACTTTGCAAAGCAAAGCAACGGAGAAGGAGCATTAACGCAGATGAACGTGACCCTCAATGGTCTGGACTGGCACATGTGTGGCGTCACCAACTCTGGGGGGCACTGGAGTGACTGGAAGAATGGCGAGTCTTCGCTCAAAGTGTTCGGTCAGGTCTATAGCTCTGCCAAAGAGATGACCAACATCACACTAGTCACCAAGCGCGACCTCGGAACCTTAAAGTTTTGGATCCGTAGCAATGAGCGCTGGTTTGGAGACGGACGTCAAGTCTCATGGATCATCCAGTGGAGTGCAGATGGTGAGACTTGGGTGACGGTCGGTGATCCCTTTGTCCCCGCAGATGAACCCTCAGAGGTAGTTCGAGAGATCAACCAGAGGAATGCTCAGCTACGCATCGTGCGAGAGGACTACCAGACATTTGACTATACAAAGCCGACGGAGTCCTTTGCCAACGTCTTTCACCTAGATGATATGACCATCACAGATATGGGTGGAGCTACGCCAGCTCCAACGCTCACGACGACCGCAGGCTCTGAGATTGACTTCGGAGAAATTACTCTAGGGGAGTCTGTCGAGAAGAGTTTCACCATCTCCTACGCAGGACTAGATGAGAAGCCAACCTTGCAGCTCCAGGGTGACGACAAGGCAGACTTTACCATCGCAAGTCAAGAGACAAAGGCTGAAGGCGAGGACGAAGTTAAGATCGTATGCAAAGCCTCACAGCGTGGCAACCATACAGCATCTCTAGAGATCTCCTATGGAGAGCTAAAAGTATCTGTCGTGCTGAAGATGGTCGGTAAGAAAAAGAATAACACCAAGCTCTACAGTGGAGGTGATGGTACGAAAGAAAACCCCTATCTCATCTCAAGTGCAGAAGATCTGATGGAGCTATCCTCTGAGGTAGAGGGAAACCAGAATCCTTACGCTGACACCTACTTTAAGATGACTGCCAATATCAGTATGGCAGATGCTCAGGGCTTTCGTCCTATCGGCAACGACTGGGGGCGCGATACGAGTGACCCGACGCGCTTTAGACCATTCTCTGGCATCTTCGATGGTGATGGTCACGCCATTACCGATCTCAACGTCGAGTGGACAGACAAGATGTTTAGCGGATTGTTCGGAATCGTCAAGAATGCTACAATCAAAAACCTCACACTTTCTAAGAGCAAGATTTATGGCTCTGCAGGTCTAGGCGGCATGGTCGGTGTTGCTATGGGATCTATAACGATGGAAAACTGTCATACCACATCAGACGTCACCGTATGGTCCAATAGTCTTTACGCTGGAGGACTCATAGCTGGAGCACTCTTTGGCGACGCTAGTAAAACAAGCCGTATATCCTCTTGTACCAACGCAGCTACTGTCAAAGGCGAAATGGGTGGCATCGGAGGAATCATCGGTGTGGCGGGACACTCGGGTCTCATCATAGAGCGCTGTGGTAACTACGGCTCTGTCTCAGATAAAAACTCCACAATAGGAGGTATCGTAGCGATTGTTTCATATCCTGTGGTAATTACCGACTGCTTTAACGTAGGCTACCTAGAGGCTGCCGATACACAAGATGCCGAAAATACACGCTCTGGAGGCATCGTCGGTGATACTGATTTGGCTGAAGGTGTACAGTCTCTAGATGAAGTGCTATCTATATCGAACTGCTATAGCATTGGCGAGTCAAATAAAAAGGCACCAAAGTTCCACCCGATATTTGACGCAACAAAGATCGCATCTCAAGTTAAACTATCCAACAACTACTACTCTAGTGACGTATATGGAGAGATGTACGACCAAAATGTCACAGGAGAGGCTGCAGCTATCGACGTCTCTCTCAAAGAGATGAAGACGGAGGAGTTTCTCAACAAGCTCAACCATGGCCGCAAGGTATGGTCTATCATCTCTGGGGAGAACAATGGCTATCCCGTACCTTTCTATCAGGAGGATAACGCCGTAGAGACTCCTACCGCAGCCCTAGATATTGTCGTCAGGATCGAGACTGGCTATCTAGTCGTAGAGGGTGACTATAGTGCGATCAACCTGTACAACATCCATGGTGTACAGCTAGACCCAACGGCTCTCCTGGAGCGTGGCGTCTATGTAGTCAGAGTCATCGTCGATGGTCAGAGTGCCGTCTACAAGCTTGTATATTGATAGCACTTGTGCTACCATCAATATGAATAGATGATAGAGTGTCCCGAAAGAGCGACTCTTGTCTTCTCTCTTCGGGACACTCTCTTTTTGCTTTAACAATCCAAGGTATACTCCTTGTTTGATTATCTCCAAAATAGACTATCTATGAACCCATATAAGACCTCTACCCCCTACTTGAGGAATTGTCTACTCTTCGCTCTACTGCTACTCTCTGGAGTGACGCAAGTAGTGCTACCAGCACCCCGCACGGAACAAGTCGCTAGGCTAATCGCTGAGAGCTTTTTTGCTACATCTCCCCAACCCTTAAGGAGCTTCAGCTCCTCTCAGACAATCAGCTTAGAGCTTGCAGAGCCTCGTGTAGCCACTAAAGAGAGGACAAGTTATAGTACGACAGATCTAGTCTCTAGTCATTACTACTATATTTACAACAGAGGAGCGCAGGGAGGATTTGTCATCATCTCTGGTGATGATCGCTACCCTGAGCTCATAGGGTATGCCTACGAGGGGCATATCAGTGGGGAGGACATGCCAGAGAGCTTGCGTAGCTTCCTAAGAGCTTGTCAAGAGACGATGGATGCAGCTGATGCAGATCCATTGCTAGCCAAAGAGCTACGAGCCGAGGTAACAACCCTTAGGGAGGCTAAGAGCGAAGTGGCACCCCTCTTAGGAGATATCTGCTGGGATCAAGGCGCCCCTTGGAATGATCAGACCCCGCGACATCAAGGGTCTACGACTGCTGTAGGCTGTGTGGCGACGGCTTACACTCAAGTTATGAGGTACTGGAAGTGGCCCGACAGAGGCGTGGGGACACACACCTATACTTATGGCTACGACTATGAAGACAATGAGGGTAATTGGCGTGTTGCCTATAACACCCTGACGGCAAATTTTGATAAGGAGTATCGCTGGGACTTGATGCCCGCTAGAGCCTCCGTGTATGCTTCGGCTGAAGAGCGCAACGCTTTGAGCACGCTAGCCTCTGATGCTGGCATCGCAGTGGACATGATGTATGGTGATGAGAGTGGTACGCATACCCCCCTTGTGATACGAGCTCTGCGAGATCACTTTCGCTACAAGCAAGACCTATACATGCCTAAGCGGAGGGACTATACGGCTCAGGACTGGAGCGACCTCCTCAAGGTAGAGCTCTCACAGGATAGACCTATCGTTTACGAAGGTGGAGGCTTTGGCGGTCTTCACTGCTTCGTCTGTGATGGCTATGATACGAGAGGGTTCTTCCACTTCAACTGGGGATGGTCTGGACGTGGCAACGGATACTTCAACTTGAACTACCTTACCCCCAATACCACTGGTATCGGAGGTGGTGCTGGTGGTGGATATAGTCAGGGTCAAGGTGCTATAATCGGTATAGAGCCAGACCGTGAGGGTACGTCGACACCCGTCTATAATGCGTGGCTCGGGACGGTCGTGTTTGAGGCAGAGGTCTCTGGGGGTAAGAGCATCACGCTAGAGAGTGCCTCCTTTACCTCTCGTCTCGAAGATGCCCCAGCTTACCAGGGTCGAGTAGCTATAGGCATTGTCTCTTTACAAACACAGGAGATCATTCCAATAGTAGAGCAGGTGGAGCCATTTAATGCTGACCTCTACCTGATGGAGGCAAAATTTACCCTAACCAAGCCTCTAGACCTAACGAAATACATCTCCGAGGGAGACTACATACTCTGCCCCATACATGAGGTGCAAGACGGTAAGGGAGGCACCTACTGGAGAGCTAACTCCATACTCTATGAGGGCGATCAAAACCGCTTTGCCGTCTATCATATATCACACGCTACTGATGGCAACTACATAGTAGCTCGTGACTACTTGCGTGCCCTTTGGGACCTTGAGCTACTACCTAATGATCTTAAGCTCATAGCCTCTAGTAATACGCAAGCAACTGTCACACTGCAGCTACACAATCGCGGATCGAAGGAGTACACCAATAGGCTCTTCGTGCGTGGTAGACCTAAGGGCTCTCAGGAGGAGACAGCCTGGCGACAGCTGAGTGATGATATGACCACGGTAGAGACGGGCAAGACAGGTAGCTACACCTTTAAGCTAAAAGACAATAAAGGTCTCTTTTCAGCAAAGGAGATCGAGCTTCAAGTCGCTTACTATGACATACATGGCTCTCTAGACTACCTTCAGACTGCCACATACCTTGTTTCTGTCAGAGCCGACTACCAAGCTGGTGCAGACATGCCCCCAGTGTTGGTACCCACCACTCCTAGATATGATGTACTTGTAGCTAAGATAGGATCAGGCATGGTCAAGGTCTCTAATACAGACAGCCCTGATGCCGTAGACCTCTCGAAAGTTCCTGAAGGAACGACTCTGCTTGTCGAGGCTACACCTAGTGATGGCACCTCTCTCACGGCACTCACAGCAGATGGTGTAGACATACTTAAGGAGAAGCGTTTTACCGTGCGTCAGAATAGTCTGATTGTGGCGACCTTTGGCACCTCCTCTCCCAAGCCTCTTTACAAAGTGTCTGTACGCTGTACGCCTGCAGAGGGTGGCACGGTAGAGCTCTTAGGGGCTAAGGATCTGGAGAAAGTCCCAGAGGGTACAACGCTACAAGTAGTAGTCACCCCCGCAGAGCACTTTGAGCTAGACGCTCTTACTGCAAATGAGAACGACATCCTCACCTCTAAGCAGTTTGTCGTCATGAGCGATACAGAGGTGCATGCCTCCTTTATAGACCATACGGGAGTAGCGCATATTGACCCTAAGCAGCAGAGCATTTATCCCAATCCCGCGACAGATCACATTACGATTTGTACGGCTGAGGGGAATACTATCGAGCTTTTCTCCAGTGATGGGCTACTCGTAGCTACTACTCAGGCTACTCGACATGAGACCACCATCACTGTCGCACAGCTCCCCGCAGGACGCTATATAGTTCGCATCACCCCACTAGAGGGTGTGCCTAGCTTGTATCCACTTATCATACAATAACCCTGTCTTGTGAGTCGCTAAGCTCTCTTAGTGCGACTCGCTGATGCGGAGCAAGCAAATAAGCAAACCGTCGGGACGAATCTCGTATTCGTCTCGACGGTTTACACATAAGACGTAGTCACTGGTCGTCACAGACGTACCAGCGACTACGAATTGTCTTTATAGCTATGCTCATTCTAGCTTTTATCGGACAGCAGTTATAACGTAACTCTCAGACCTGCTTCCCCACTCCACCCAAATAGGGAACCAGCTAACGGCCAACAGCTACAATAGCTGGGCCAAGAGCTCCTCGGTAAGGGCTAAGTGCGTATAGGTGGCGTAGCAACGGCCCGTGTGCCACAGCGCGGTTGCTACGGGATCACCCCACGCATTGTACTGCTGCGCTGTCGAGGGTAGCGGATCGATGATGCGGGAGTAGTGAAACTCGTGTCCACGCACTGCCACACCCGCTATCTCGAGCTGGCGGTAGCCAAGCGCTAGCCCGCGCTGCTGCATCGTGGCGGTCTGCTGTAGCGCACCCACGAGCGGATAGCTTGTTCCCTTCTCGTCGACGATTGCCTCGCAGAGGAGGAGCATGCCCCCGCCCTCGGCAAGCATCGCACCGCCCCCACGAATGTAGTCGCGGAGGCTGTCGAGCATTGACTTATTGGCGGACAACTGCTCCAGATGTAGCTCGGGATAGCCCCCTGGGAAATAGACGAAGTCACTCGGTGGCAGTGAGCTGTCTGAGAGCGGGCTGAAGTAAGTCACCTCGCCCCACTGCTCTAGCTGGCGCACATTCTCCTGATAGAGGAAGTTGAAAGCGTCGTCACGAGCCACGGCTATACGACGAGGAGCTGACGAAGAGTGCTTTTGCAGCAAAGGGGCTTCGTGAGACAGCTCCTTTCGCTCTGAGGAGATGGCTAGGAGGCGATCAATGTCTAGATGTTGCTCTAGGAGGTCGGCCACCTGATCGGCGTAGCGATCTATCTGCGCCAAGTCGTCAACGTCCAGCCCTAGGTAGCGACTGGGGATGGCGATGTCATCGACACGAGGTAGCGAGCCCAGCACTGGCACGCCCGCATCTGCGGCAGCTTGCGTGAGATAGGTCAGGTGACGCTCCGAGGAGACTTTGTTAAAGATGACTCCCGCTATCTTAACCCTTGGGTCAAAGTGCTGCAACCCGTAGAGTAGCGGAGCCACCGTGTAAGCCATCGAGCGCGGGGTCACGACCAGCACAACAGGCAGGTCTAGGAGGCGAGCAATGTCGGCTGCGGAACCTTTGTCCCGATCGTAGCCATCGAAGAGCCCCATCACACCCTCCACGATGACCGCCTGAGCGTCCTGACTATAATGGTGGTAGAGCGTCTGCACCCGCTCGGCGCCGTACATGAAGAGGTCCAGATTGACCGCTGGGCGACCCGTCGCCACGCTGTGTAGCTTAGGGTCTACGTAATCGGGACCGCACTTGAAGGCTTGAGTGGCTAGACCACGGCGTGTGTATGCACGGAGGAGGCCCATGGTGAGTGTGCTTTTGCCACTCTCAGAGAGGGGCGCAGCAATGAGGAGGGAGGGAAGTGATGCCATAAGTGATTGACTAAAGTTGAGAGTCAGGAATGAGGAGTACCTCGAGCTGAGCCGAGGGAACGAGAGATTTGCAGACCTGATAGCAGTGATCGACGATGCTCTGGTAGAGCGGATGCGTACCGTCGGGGAAGATCTGCCACAGTTCGCGAGCAAGGGTCATCTCGTTGATCTGCTTCTTCTGCGCTTCGCTCGCACCAGAGGCAGAGGCGAGGGCGGTGATGAAGGCTTTGTCCATCACCACCTTCTTGCTATGTGTGTCCAGTTCGCCAGCCGCCAGCTTGACTGCCTTGCCGATCATGATGCCAAGGGTGATCTGCGGGAAACCCAGTTCGTTGGCGAGGCTGAGCGTCTCCCCGATGAAGTTGCCATACTGAACGAAAGCGTTGGCGGGAAGGTCTGGGAAGCACCCCTTGAGGTACCGCTCGCTACGTCCGCCAGAGTTAAGCACGAGATGCTTGCCGTAGACTGACTTGCTCACCTCCAGCTCACGACGTATCGACTCAACAAAGGCTTCGCTCGAATAGGGTCGCACGACACCTGTGGTGCCGAGGATAGAGATGCCGTCTAGGATGCCGAGCCGTGGATTGAAGGTGCTGTGGGCAAGCCGGCGCCCCTCGGGCACGGAGATGGTTAGGTCGATGCCCACTTGGGAGAGGTCGACCAAGGTGCCGAGTGCTTGGCGCATCATCTGACGCGGTACGGGGTTGACGGCAGGCTCGCCGACCTCTAGTCCGATGCCAGGGAGGGTAACGCGCCCTACCCCTTCGCCTTGTAGGAAGGTCACTCCGCTGTGTGCCTGCGTGAGCGATAGGTCAGCAACGATCTCAGCACCGTCAGTAACGTCAGGGTCGCTGCCCGCATCCTTGATAGCGACCGCTCGAGCGCCTTGTGTCGTTAGCTCACTGTGCTGTATGGGGAAGGGAACCCGCTCGCCCTGAGGGAGGGTTACGATCACCTCGCTGTAAGACTCCTCGTTGAGCAGTGTGAGCAGGGCGGCCGTAGCGGCAGCTGTGGCGGTGGTGCCAGTCGTCAAGCCAATGCGCTGAGGAAAGAAGTCGCTCCCCAGCAGTCGCTCGATGGAGCGACGAAGACCTACGGGTCCCTCGACGGTGACGGTGGCTGGATAAGGGATCTGTGGCCTTCGGATGACCAGCACGGTGATGCCGAGTGCGAGAGCCTCCTCCACTTTTGCCGCGAAGCCACTCGTGTCGCCACTCTCCTTGAGCAGGATCATGTCTGGTCGTAGCGTGGCAAAGAGCTCTCGGTCACACTGCTCCTTGTCATAGTAGACCAGCCGCTCTGGCGGGAAGTCACTCTGGCGTAGTCGCTCCTCGGTCTCTGCGATGGGCATCACCCGCAGATAGGTCTCGTGCTGGGTCCAGTAGGCTCTCAGCCGCTCGACGGAGTTAACACCCGTCAGAGCAAGTAATCGCTGGGGCTGATGCTTGAGAAGATAGGTCAATGCAGCGTCAAAGGAGTCTAGCACTACGACCGAAGCGGGCAGAACGGGAAAGGTGCGCTCGTAGCGTATCACAGGGAGCTGCAGGCGAGACACACAGTCGGCCACGCTCTGGTGAACGCCCATTGCGAAGGGGTGCGCCGCATCTACGATGAGGGCGATCTCCCGCTCCGTGCAGAAGTGCGCCATCTCCTCACCATTCATACCGCCCTCTAGACGGATCCCGTGGTGCATCGAGAGCTCTTGCGAAGCTCCTCGTGTGGAGTAGTAAAAAGGTTTGCCCGCCTCCTCACACACTTCGAGTGCTTTGCGCCCCTCTGTGGTTCCGCCGAAGATTAGGATCATACCTTTGAGGTGTGGATGGAGAAGTGTAATGTGTCGGGGTCGAAGTCTATCCCCTTTGCTGCAAAGTAGCTCGGCAGGGTGCCGTCACTGGCGAGCGTCCTCGGCGGACCCATGTGTAGCACGTGATCATCATCGAGGAGCCACACCTGATCGGCTATCTGGAGAGCCAGCTCTAGGTCGTGCGTGGAGAGGAAAATCGTCTTGTGCGTCTCACGAGACAAACGAAGAAGGAGCTGCAACATCTCGACCTTCGAGGGAAAGTCTAGGAAAGCGGTCGGCTCGTCCAGTAATATTATAGGAGTCTCCTGCGCCAGAGCCTTGGCGATCATCACCTTCTGACGCTCGCCGTCACTGAGCGAGTCGATCATCCGTTTGGTTAGAGGTTGGATGCCGACCAACTCTATTGCCTCATTGACCGCCTGTCGGTTGCTCTCGTCCATCTGTCCCCAGAAGCCGGTGTAGAGGCTCCGCCCGATGGCGATCATCTCGTAAGCAGTCGTATTGCTCATGATGAGCCGCTCCGTCAGCACGACGCTGATACGACGTGCCAGCTCTTTGGCACTGTATTGCTGTATCTCCTTGCCCTCGACTAGGAGCGCCCCACCGAGCTTCGGCTGGAAGGCTGCGATCGTCCTAAGCAGCGTCGACTTGCCCACACCATTTGACCCGATGAGGCAGGTGAGCTGTCCCGACCAGATGGTGGCATTGAGCTGGCTCGCTACAACGCGCGTGTGCTTCATCTGGTGATACCCTATTGATAGGTCACAAAGCTCTATCGTTGCGTGGCTAGTCATACGATTATAGTTGCTCTCTACGTCGTTTGTCAAATAGTACCCAGATCACAATCGGAGCACCGATGAGCGCCGTCACCGAGTTGATCGGCAACGCCCCCTCCATGCCTGGCATGCGGGCGATTAGGTTACAGCAGAGCGCCAGAAGTGCCCCAACGAGCGTCACCGCAGGCATCAGCGTCAGATGATTGGAAGTGGCAAAGATGGTGCGACAGAGATGTGGCACCGCCAGTCCGATGAAGACGATCGGGCCGCAATATGCGGTCACGATAGCGGTCAACAGACAGGCCGAGAAGATGACCAGATGGCGCGCCCGTCCGTAGTTCAACCCGAGGCTACGGGCGTAGTTCTCCCCGAGGAGCATCAGGTTCAGCACCTTGATCAGCAGGAAGGAGAGCGGTATCAGCACCAGCATGATGATGACAAAAGTAGTCACCTGATCGCCACTCACCTTAGCAAAGCTTCCCAAGCCCCAGATCACATAGCTACGCACATCCTCATCATTGCTAAAGAACTTCAGCACGCCGATGATCGCATTCGCTATGTAGCCGATCATCACACCCATGATCAGTAGTACCACATTGCCCCGGACGCGCTGCGCCATCGTCATGATGATCGACATCACCAGCATCGCCCCGATGAGTGCTGCCACTGAGACCGCCATCTCCCCCACGAAGCCCATCCGCACGAGTGCCTTCTGGCTAATGCTCCCCGAGAGGAGGATAAAGGTCGCCACGCCTAGGCTAGCTCCCGAGCTAATACCTAGCTCCGAAGGGCCCGCTAGTGGATTGCGAAAGACCGTCTGCATCTGCAGACCACTGATCGAGAGCCCCGCACCCGCTACCAACGCTGTAATCGTCTGCGGGTAGCGACTCTTCCAGATGATGTTGCGCCAGATCTCATCGCCACCGGCATCCGCACCAAAGAGTATGCGCACCACCTGGTCAAAAGGGATAGCAATAGTCCCCAGCGACAGGTTGAGTACGAAGAAGACTACGATGAGGAGTGCTATAAGTGTAAAGGCTATAACTGGACGTCGCATAGCTGACCCCTTAGCGGGTTAATATCGAGTAAAAGACCGGCTCGTGATCTGGAAGCAACTGCGGGTGAAAGGCGTGGATCAAGTCCGCCAAGACCACCTCAGGCTCCACGGGCGACAATTCGTAGAAAGGTCTCTCCCGCAGATTGCAGTACAGCACCCGCTTATCCCGATAAGCTTTGAAGTCTCGGTAGCGAGCATCCGTTTTGCCCAGCACATCGTAGGAGAAGGTGCCGTCGTAGCTATTTGCAATGCGCCAGTAGTCGGCATCAGCCGCCTGAGCATAGACCGTCTCGAAGTCAACGTAGAAGCCTCCCGACTCCTTATCGTCTGCCATAAAGTAGTCCGCACCCGCATCCTCAAAGAGGTGAGCTAAGTAGCTCGCGCCACCTACCACATACCAGTTGCCGCCATGCAGTTCACCACTGAGCACCTTCGGACGGGGCAAGTCATCGGTGATCAAAGCTTGTAACTCGTGGTAGCGCTGCTCTATCGTGCTGAAGAGCGTATCCGCACGCTCCTCCATACCGAGCAGGAGTGCCGTGAACTTAAGCCACTCAGCCTGTCCCAGCGGCGAAGTCTCCTTGTACCCTAGGAAGGTAATCAGCGGTATGTCCAGCTGCTTGATCACATCGTAGCCACCCCGCTTGAAGGGGCTTACTAATATAATGTCTGGTTGCAGCGCCATAATCAGTTCGCTATCGAAGTTGCCCTCGATGCCAATCCGCTTAGCTGCGCCCGAAGCCAGCCGTGACTGCATCTCTTCGTTGAAGAGGAAGCGCGTACTCGGCATCCCCACGATCCGATCCACCGCATCAAGCTTAATAAAGTTAGAGAGCTGTAGCGTCGTCATCACGATGACACGACGCACGGGTGTCTCTATCATGGTGTAGCCCTCCGGCACCTGAGCCGCCTGCTCCGACGCCTGCTCACGAGGCACCAAAGCGTAGCGATACACCTCGCTACTGTCATGCGTCGGGTCTGAGATAGTGACCAGCGTCACCGCGCCCGCATGCTCTATCTGTAGCCCCTCGGCATAGCGTATCGTAGCAGTGCTATCGACCTCTGCGCCCCCCGTAGAGCCCTCGTCTGAGTGTCCCTTGCCACACGAGATCAGTAGCAGGGAGAGTACCCAGCAACTCAGCAAATATCTCACACAGCGTAATCTATCCATCTTCTTATCGATCTGTTGCACTGCAAAGATACAGAAACGATTCGTCTCGGCATCACACACCAGAAAAAGTACAACCATGAGTCCTGACGTTACAGCCCACTACACAGCCGTCACACCACATGCCATAAGCATTGAGTTAAAAAGGATTGTTATCCCACTTGCTACGAAGTTTTTGCCTATATTTGTGGGCATGTTAAGACTAGTAGCAGTTGACACCAGCATGTGCACCAGCTAGTCACACACAAGAATACTGAACAATAACACAATATCATCTATGAAAAGACTTTCCGTCATCCTATCCAGCCTCTTACTACTCGTAGGGCTTGGATCTTGCCAGCGAGAGTGCTCTGGTGTAGTCCCCGAGGCTACCGACTTGACACTATCTCCCGCGGTTGTCACACTGCAGGTCGGAGGCACCCAGCAGCTTATTCTCACCATCCTGCCAGCTGACCAAAACTTTACCCCCACCTTTACCAGTGACAAGCCTGAGGTAGCTACCGTCGATGCCAAGGGACTCATCACAGCAGTCGCTGAGGGTACAGCTCACATCACCGCTCAGGTAGGCAAGCTCACACGGCAGTGCGTCGTCACTGTCTCTAACGCAGCTCCTGAAGTGAAACTAGTGGTCGAGACCACTGCCCTATCTATCAAGAAGGGTGGCACTGCTCAAATCAAGTATACAGTCACGCCTACCGACACACCCGTCACCTTCACAAGCGACAAGACTGACATAGCAACTGTCGATGCGCAGGGGCTCGTCACAGCAGTCGCCGCTGGTAGTGCGACCATTGCAGTGGACGCTGCTGGTCAGGAGGCACTGGTAGCAATCACCGTGACAGAGGACAATGGTGGCGGTAACACAACTGTCAATAACGAGCTCCCTCTACTCAAATTCGTCATAGAGCAAGACGCTCAGGGTGTCCCAGTCGATGCCGAGGTCCTCAAGCATGAGCAGGCCGTGGGTCGCACGCTGAAGCCTGTCAACATCGGTAAGGGTCCCGATGGCGGTGATCTTATTTTCCCTGGGTTTAGCAATACCGCTCTGACCATCACAGCTGCCGTCTATGGTCTCAGCACTCAGTCTGGCGAAAAGGTGGTCATAGCCTTCAGCAAGGAGAGCCTAGCTGAGTGTCCTAGGACGAAAGCTATGCTTACAGACTATGGCTTTGACAATCTAGCACCGAGCAAGTTCCAAAATGGTACCCCCTGCATGATCGGGACCAAGAGTGACAACTCCAAGATCCAGGTAACGATCTATGACAAGCCCAATAGTGAGCTGCAGTCTACCCTCATCATCGAGTTCCTCGAGAAGAGAGAGCTACCCACAGCGCACCCTATCCTCCCGAAGGTCAAGGACTTCCCCGACTATGCTACATTCATAACAGGCGATGTGGCCAAGATCAAGGAGTATGAGAGCAATCTCGGCTTCCGCAACTTTGACGCCGAAAAGTCCAATGTAGACGCCAAGAACTTGCTCTTCGAGACGAAGCAGGAGTCTATCCCTGAGTCAAACTTCCAGCTAGTCTACTATGTATCAAGCGCTAAGACCAAGTTTATCAATTGCATCGTAAACGTCCTCAAAGGGCCAGAAGATCTTGCTGATCCCAAGCTCAAGGAGTGGTTTACGACGAATGGCTACGGCAATAAGTTTGAGGCACGTGCCGACAGAGGCTATGCCTTTGGCTGGGATGCTTCAGGCAAGATCATCTGCCAGATCTTCATCAAGGAGGGTGTCACATTCATCCAGATCTATGAGAAGCAGCAATCGCAGTCAGCTAGCCAGATGCGTCGTCTAGCCGTCGAGCAGTACAAGACGATGTCAGCTCAGCCCCAGAGAGCTCAGTACTACAAGCTCCAGCGCCGTCGCTAGGATACGACAGTATAATGACTTATTAGATGACACAGTAGCGATGTAGGGGCTCCTCGTCTGAGCGACCCCACCCGCAGACTAGACATCTGACAAGCGTTGCAAATCTCCACGTAGGAATTTCGAAATTCCCACGTGGAGATTTTTTATTTCCCACGTAGGCGCAAATCATTTCCTCCGAAGTTTCATTTCATTCCTCCGAAGAATTTTTCCACGCCCACGTGGCTATTTCGAAATTCCTACGTGGGGATTTACGATTTCCTACGTTGGAATCGAAAAGTTCCTCCCTTGGAACTAAAAAGTTCCAAGAGGGGAACTGTTTTTGGAACTCGTATCTGTAACGAATACAGCACGATACAGGCGTCTCCTCTGTGGAGGGCCTTTTCCTCTAGGTACAGAAACAGCACGAGGGTGCGTCAGCTCTCTGACACACCCTCGCGTGAGACTGCCGTATCTCTATCAGCAGTCCGCTCTGTTACGGCTCTATCGCTGAGTCATTATTGCTGAGTATTTAGGACTGATTGGAAGGTCTGATAAAGTCCCTTCTGCTTGGTCAGTATGCGCTGCTTCAAAATCTTGCGGATGTCCTGTGAGACAGCCTCTCTGAAAGCCTTGCGAGCAGTAGCCGTCTTTAAAGCATGAGTAGCATCTACGATCTGCATCCAGCAGAAAGTGCCATCATAGTCTGTCGGCTGAGCATAGAGGAAGCACTGATCGCCATTAGCATTAAAGGCCTCGACACCCATGTGCTCTGGCACATAGCCCTTGTAGTCGGTGAAGCCGTTGGCTGCGAGCCAGTTCTTGACCGCCTCGGAGCGGATCTCTAGCTCGTTGGGGATAGCAAAGACCTGGCAGTTGATGTACTGTAGGTCGCCCTGCGAACTGGACTTGCGGATGTAGAAGACCCACTGTAGGTTGGTCTTAGCTATCTGCTCGGGAGTCGTGTCGTAGCTACGGTTGTCGTCAGAAGACTGCTCCCCGTTGAACTTACGGAATCCGAGCTTGTCCTCAAAGGCTTGTAGCGCATCATTGTCTGCCCCCTTGAAGAAGTCTAGCGTCGGGAAGTCCTTAGCCGTCTCGACGACTGGGTGCTGAGTCTTGAACTCTGGGTATCTCTTTTGGTTGATCTGGATGTACATCTTGGTGCCTAGATCCTCGTTGACCTCATTGTACATAAAGACTGTCACATCAGGATCGTCCTCCTTGTGGCTATTGAGAACAATCTTCTCAGCACCATCACCAGCAACCTCTTTTTCCTCTGTAAAGGGGACAAAGCCCAGCTTGTGGAACATCTCCTTCGTCCGATCACACTGCTCCACCGTCTCCTTACTATAGGCTAGGATGTAGTACTCCTTAGCAGACTGGATGCCATAGATGACGCCAGGGATCGTAGGCAGATCCTTATTGACAAATCCTAGATAGTAGAGTCCCTCAGTGTAGCAGATATTGCGTACGACACGACCTAGGGCGTGCTCGTACTGCAAGACCTCCTCATCAATCAGATTGCGAGCCATATCGTATTTGGGATTAAATGCCAACATCGGTAGCTCCTGCTCTGTATTGATCTTTGCTTTCTCTACGGTAACAAGCACAGAGGCCTGCATACCTCCTCCGTGTACCGTTATCTTGGTCGTACCCTCATGGATAGCTCGCACGAGTCCCATTGCATTGACAGTGGCGATCTCGGGGTTATCGTTTGAGTAGACGAAGTCTACCTTGAGCTCTTTAGGCTCTTGTAGCACCTCTAGCTGGTAAGTCTGTCCCTCAGCCACAGTGATAGACTCTGAGGCAAAGGAAAGCTTCGTGAGCTGCCCTCCTGAGACTGGGTCGTCGTCACAAGAGGTCAGGGCAAATAGGGCAACGCCTATTAGCAGGGATAGTAAAGTAGTACGTGACATAGAAACATTGTATTAAAGGTTGATGTAAACGTTCTGACCATCGTAAATGCTTGCGCTCTGCTAAGGTAGCAAGAATAACTGAAAAGTAGTTCGTCTGACAGAAATTTGATCAAAGAGCAGTAGACCGCAATGATTTTGTATCTTTGTGGCGTAATGCTTTATAAGAGACTATAGTCGAAGCTATGAATTATGGATATGTCAAGGTAGCGGCCGCTGTGCCCTACGTCAGAGTGGCTGACTGCTACTACAATACAAGCCGAATCAAGGAGATGATCTTCCAAGCGGAGGAGCTGGGTGTAGAGATACTTACGACGCCCGAGCTCTCTATCACGGGGTATACCTGTGGAGATCTCTTTCACCAGTCGTTCCTCCTAGATCAAGCTCAGAAGGCTCTATGCCAGCTAGTCGAGGAGACGGCCGAGACTGACGTGATGGTCATCGTCGGTATGCCAGTCAAGGTGGAGGAGAAGCTCTTCAATGGAGCGGTCGCCTTCCAGCATGGTAAGATCCTCGGAGCGATTCCGAAAACTTATCTGCCGAACTATCGAGAGTTTCAGGAGAAGCGCTGGTTCTCTCCCAGTGATTCGCTACAATATAAGACGGTCCAGATGGGTCCCCACACGGTACCCATCGGGCGCAACATCATCTTCAAGTGTGGACAGGTGGGTATCGGTATCGAGATCTGTGAGGATATGTGGACGCCCTTTACGCCTGGCACACGCCTCAGCCTCTATGGAGCACATATCATCTTCAACCTCTCTGCAAGCAATGAGAATGCGGGCAAGCACGACTACCTCCGCTCGCTGATCAGTGGTGCCACGTCGCAATCTATTTGTGGATACGTCTACGCCTCTAGTGGCTATGGCGAGAGCTCTACCGATCTAGTTTATACGGGTAAGGCGTTTATCGCTGAGGTGGGCAAGATCGTCAAGGAGATGCGCCGCTTTGAGTACAAGGAGCGTATGATCGTGAGCGACATCGACGTGTCTCGTATCCATGGCGAGCGGCTGATCAATAGTAGCTTCAAGAGTGCGGTCAATCACTTTACCGACGAGGAGGAGCTGGTGAGCATCCCCTTCACGCTACGCTCTGAGGAGGAGTCACAGCCTATGGATCGAGTCATCGAGCGCAATCCCTTTATGCCTGAGGGCGCAAACCCGGAGGAGCGTTGTCACGAGATGTTTCAGATACAGGTGTGTGGCCTCATACAGCGTCTCAAGCACATGCGTGCGGAGCATGCGGTGATCGGTATCTCGGGCGGACTAGACTCGGCACTAGCTCTACTGGTGACGGCAGAGGCTTTTGACCTCTTGGGCTTGGATCGCAAGCAGATCATTGCAGTGACGATGCCCGGCTTTGGCACCTCTGAGCGCACCTATCGCAACGGTTACACGATGATGCAGGAGCTAGGTGTGACGATTCGCGAGATCGATATCAAGGAGGCGACGGAGCAGCATCTCTCGGCCATCGACTATAAGGGTAATCGGGAGGATGCAACCTTTGAGAATGCTCAGGCACGTGAGCGGACGCAGATATTGATGGATCTGGCCAATATGTACCACGCGCCCGTCATCGGGACGGGAGATCTGTCGGAGATCGCCTTGGGGTGGTGCACCTTCAATGGGGACCACATGTCTATGTATGCGGTGAATAGTGGTATCACGAAGACGAGCGTACAGCTGATCGTCGGGTGGTATGCTACGCACAAGGCTGGTGACACGCCACTAGCCACGACGCTACAAGACATCGTCGCTACGCCGATTAGCCCAGAGCTACTGCCGATCAAGGACACGAAGGCTGGCAGTGAGCAGCAGACGCAGAATCTCGTGGGGCCGTATGAACTACACGACTTCTTTATCTATCACTTCCTACTCGATGGCTTCGAGCCAAAGAAGATCTTTTACCTCGCCAAGGTCGCTTTTGAGGGAGCTTACACACCCCAAGAGATCAAGCACTGGATGGGCGTCTTCTTCAAGCGATTCTTCTCTCAGCAGTTCAAGCGCAATGCGATGCCAGATGGTCCTAAGGTGCAGAGCGTCTCGCTCTCCTCACGTGGAGAGTGGCGCATGCCGAGCGATGCGGTGAGTAGTATGTGGCTCCAAGAGGTGGAGAGCCTAGAGGTATAGAGACAAGAGCGATGATGAGTCAAGAGGAGCGTGCGCAACTATTGGTGCCGATAGCGGACTTTATCAAGGAGTTCGAGCAGGCTTTCAAGCGGTCACTACAGAGTGATGCGCCAGTACTATCGCACGCCTTGGAACACTTACAGCACTCCTCGGGCAAGCATATTCGTCCGATCATCGTGGGGCTATGCGCTCAGCTATGCGCTGGGCAGACCAATGCACAGACGCTCTCGGCAGCACTGGTCATAGAGCTACTACACACCGCCTCGCTAATTCACGATGATGTCATCGACTGGTCGGACACACGGCGTGGGCAGCCTACACTCAATGCGCTCTACAGCAATCACCAGGCGGTCTTGATGGGAGACTATGTACTCTCAACCGCCTTTCTAGAGATAGTTTCGCGGGAGCACACCCCTGAGATGCTGTGCGTCGTCGCCCAGGCTGGGCGCAACCTCTCTATCGGAGAGCTGATGCAGCTATCCCTCTCGAAGGCACACACCTATCGTGAGGAGGACTACTATGCGGTAGTGGATCGTAAGACGGGAGCACTCTTTGAGGCAAGTGCCAAGCTGGGAGCTCTGAGCGTAGGTGCTACCGAGGAGCAGGTGGATCGCTGCGGTCGGCTGGGGCAATTGATGGGGCGCGCCTTCCAGCTACAGGATGATCTCTTTGATTATGACAAGCTCCAAGATGTGGGCAAGCCTACGGGTCACGACCTTGTCGAGGGCAAGGTTTCCCTCCCCCTACTCTATGTCCTCAATCATGCGGCCCCTACGGAGCGGGACGAGATTATCTCGTATCTACAACAACCTATCGAGGCAGACTCTATAGACTACCTCCTCCGCATAGCCCGCGAACGTGGTGGCATCGACTACACAGAGAGGCAGATACAGCACATTCACCAAGAGGCAATTGACCTGCTCAGGAGCTTCGCGCCAAGTAGTACCAGAGAGACGCTAGAGCGTTTTATCACATTACTAGGAGAAAGACAGAAGTAGCGGACGAAGAGTATGGGAGGAGATACGCTCAATTGGATTGACTATATGGTCATGGGCTGCACAGCGTGGGCACTCTTCAAGGGCTTCAAGCGGGGTGTCGTGTCGGCACTGATTGGCGTGCTGGGCATCGCTGTCGGCTATGTGATGGTGCGCTGGATAGGCGTACCCGTAGCACTATGGATCTCTCGCACCTTCGGACTACCTCACGGGGTAGCAGTGGTAGGTGCTTATGTAGCGACCTTCTCCCTCTCATGCTGGGGCATCGCCTTCCTAGCTCGTCCTACGGTGAGAGCGATTAAGCGTTCGTCGCTCTCTGTTGTCAATAAACTTATGGGAGCGCTCTTCGCGGGAGCCTTCGTCATCATATTCTTTAGCCTTATATTTAATCTAACCGACTTCATACTGCCTCGAGGGGTGCTGGCACAGCTGCCCGATATCACGACAGAAGCGGGCGAGCCGGCTGAGCCTCGACGAGATCAGCGTGACAAGTCTAGACTATACGACCCAGTCCGTGGCTTGATCTCATGGGCTGCGCTAGGCGACCTGACCTCTTGGCAGGATAAACAATTAAAGCAACAATCAAGTGAATAGCGAATATAATCCTAAGCAAACGATCCCCACGCCTACTGACACAGAGGTGCGTGCGGTGACTCCGACGGGTGAGGACATCCTCGATGACATCACCCAGGGGGACTACAAGTATGGCTTCGTGACCGACGTCCATACGGAGACCATCCCCAAGGGGCTCAACGAAGATGTGGTACGTCTCATCTCGGAGAAGAAAGAAGAGCCCGAGTGGCTCCTTGAGTTCCGCCTCAAGGCTTATCATCACTGGCTCACTCTCGAGCGTCCCGACTGGGCGCATCTATCGATCCCTGAGATAGACTATCAAGACATTATATACTATGCGGCTCCTCGTCACAAAAACGAAGGAGATGGCACGATAGATCCTGAGATCGAGAAGACCTTTGACAAGCTCGGCATACCGCTTCACGAGCGAGCTATGCTCTCGGGCAATATGGCGGTCGATGCGGTCATGGATAGCGTCTCGGTGAAGACCACCTTCCGCACAAAGCTCAAGGAGCTGGGTATCATCTTCTGCTCTTTCAACGAAGCGGTGCGTGAGCACCCAGACCTTGTCCGTAAGTACCTTGGCAAGGTGGTTTCGTCACACGACAACTACTTTGCAGCCCTGAACTCGGCGGTCTTTAGCGATGGCTCTTTTGTCTATATCCCCAAGGGCGTGCGCTGTCCTATGGAGCTCTCGACCTACTTCCGCATCAATGCGGCCAATACGGGACAGTTCGAGCGTACGCTCATCGTGGCAGACGAAGGGGCTTACGTGAGTTACCTAGAGGGTTGCACGGCTCCGATGCGTGACGAGAACCAGCTTCACGCTGCCATCGTCGAAATCATCGCTGAGACCGACGCTGAGGTCAAGTACTCGACCGTCCAGAACTGGTACCCAGGCGACAAGGACGGACGAGGCGGTATCTACAACTTCGTCACCAAGCGTGGGCTGTGCCGTGGCGACCGCAGTAAGATATCTTGGACACAGGTCGAGACGGGATCAGCTATCACCTGGAAGTATCCAAGTTGCATCCTACGGGGTGACGACTCGGTGGGAGAGTTTTACTCAGTCGCTGTGACCAACAACTATCAGCAGGCGGACACCGGCACGAAGATGATTCATCTCGGACGCAATACCCGCAGCACGATCGTCTCCAAGGGTATCTCCGCTGGTAGTAGCCAAAACAGCTACCGTGGATTGGTTTCCATCGCAGCCTCTGCAGAGAATGCGCGCAACCACTCGCAGTGCGACAGCCTGCTCCTGAGCGACCACTGCGGGGCGCACACCTATCCTTATGCAGACATACGCAATGACTCTGCCGTCGTGGAGCATGAGGCGACTACCTCTAAGATCAATGAGGATCAGCTCTTCTACTGCAACCAGCGCGGCATCACTACCGAGGAGGCGGTCGGTCTGATCGTCAACGGCTATGCCCGTGAGGTGATGAGCAAGCTTCCGATGGAGTTTGCCGTTGAGGCGCAGAAGCTTCTCTCCGTAACCCTCGAGGGAAGTGTCGGCTAGCACTGCCCTCGCTACACATTATATAGATACAGATTACACACTACTATGAGCAACGTAATACTCGACATAAAGAATCTTCACGCCAACATAGGCGACAAAGAAATACTCAAAGGGATCAACCTCACTATCCGTGAGGGTGAGACACACGCTATCATGGGACCCAACGGAAGTGGCAAGAGTACCCTCTCGTCTGTTCTCGTAGGGCATCCCACCTTTACCGTAACCTCTGGCGAAGTCACTTATCTCGGTCAGGACTTGCTGGCTATGGATGCGGTCGAGCGAGCACACGCTGGACTCTTCCTCAGCTTCCAGTACCCCGTAGAGATACCGGGCGTGAGCATGGTCAACTTCATGCGCTCAGCTCTCAATGAGCGTCGTAAGACTCAGGGCGAAAAGCCAATGCCCGCCGGCGAGTTCCTCAAGATGCTAAAAGAGAAGCGCGAAGTGGTCGGTCTCGACGACCGTCTCCTCAAGCGTTCGGTCAACGAGGGCTTCTCTGGTGGCGAGAAGAAGCGCAACGAGATCTTCCAGATGGCAGTCCTCGAGCCACGTCTCTCGATACTCGATGAGACCGATAGCGGACTAGACATTGACGCTCTGCGCGCCGTCGCACACGGAGTCAACACGCTCCAGCGCCCCGATAGTGCTTGCGTCGTCATCACCCACTATCAGCGCCTGCTGGACTACATCAAGCCGCAGTTTGTCCATATCCTGTACAAGGGACGGATCGTCACATCCGGTGGACCCGAGCTAGCCCTCAGACTAGAGGACGAGGGGTACGACTGGATCAAGCAAGAGGTAGCTAAAGAGGAGAAGCAATGAGTCCACGTAAGCAACCACCCACCGCACACCTGCAGTATCTAGACCTTTACCAGTCTCAGCAGGCATACATAGAGCAGCACAGCGTGCCTGTGCTACAAGCGCAGCGTGCCACCGCTCAGGAGGCTCTGAGCGAGTACGCCCTACCCCAACTCGGCATGGAGGACTGGCAGCGCACGGACGTCGAGGCACTCTACGCTCCCGACTACGGGATCAATCTTCAGGAGCTAGACCTAGCTCCCGCAGGGCATAAGCAACTCCCGCAGTATAGCTGTGACCTATCGGTCAATGAGCTCACCATCAAGGCAAGTGCACTCAACAGCAACTACCTCTACACCCACTACGCCAACCAGAAGCGCAAGCTCCCCGAGGGGGTCTTCGTCGGCTCCATCAAGGAGTTTGTCAAGGAGTACCCCGACCTGGCGGAGCGTTACTACGGGCAGATAGCTGAGGTAGACACCGACGGCACCATTGCGCTCAATACGCTCTTCGTGCAGGACGCCTTTGTCCTCTACGTACCCGATGGCATGCAGCTCGAGCAGCCCGTGCAACTCGTCCAGCTACTCCATGCTCAGGAGCCACTCCTCTGCATTCGTCGCTGGCTCATCATCCTCGGGGATCGTGCTGAGGCTTCTATCCTTGTTTGCGACCACACGATAGATCGGACCAGCTTCCTCGTCAATCAAGTGGCTGAGATCTTCGTCGGTGATGGCGCTCAGCTCAAGCTCTTCGACATGGAGGAGAATAGCCACCAGACGCACCGCACCTGCGGCTACTTCCTACGCCAGGGAGCAGAGAGCCAAGTAACCCTCGCCGCCTATACGCTCAATAATGGTATAACGCGCAATAGCTTCCGGACACGCTTCCTCGGCGAGCATGCTGAGCAGACACTGGGCGGGGTCGCTGTGACCAATGGCACACAGCATGTCGACACCTTCACACGTGTCGAGCATATCAAGCCAAAGTGTCATAGCACGCAGCTCTTTAAGAACCTCCTCGAGGAGCAATCCACGGGAGCCTTCTCGGGGCGCATCTTCGTGGCGCAGTCGGCACAGCAGACCGAAGCTTACCAGAGCAACCGCAACATGCTCCTCTCGCCAGAAGCGCGCATGTACAGCAAGCCACAGCTAGAGATCTATGCTGACGATGTGCAATGCTCGCACGGTATGGCGACAGGGCACCTTGATGAGGAGGCACTCTTCTACATGATGCAGCGAGGCATCCCCGAGCACGAAGCACGGGTCATGCTGAGCGTAGCCTTCGTTGGAGACGTCATCGCACTCATGCCTCTAGAAGATCTACAGGATCGCATCGAGAGCATCGTACGCAATCGTCTCCTAGGCAAAGAGCCGACACACTGCAGTCAGTGTGGCAAGCTGATCTTCTAAAACACGCTATACTATCGTAATGAGATCTCGCTGGAGACTACACCTCGTGATGCTCTGCGTCACCATTATCTTTGGAATCAATGGGCCCTTCACCAAGGCACTCCTTGGTGGGGGGCTCACTCCATATACGCACATGTTCTGTCGCTTCCTAGGTGCCACGACACTCTTCTGGATCGCTTCGCTGTGGGTTCCTAGAGAGCGCATCGACCGCAAGGACTGGGGAAGAATGGCTTTAGCCTCCCTGACTGGTATCTTCTTCAACCAAGGGCTCTTTGCCATCGGCATGTCGATGACCTCACCCGTCAATCAGTCGCTCGTTGCCACCCTAGGACCCATCGTCACCATGCTCCTCGCAGCTGTCGTGCTCAAGGAGCCCATCACACGGCTCAAGGGAATCGGCGTACTCATCGGAGCCTCAGGTGCCCTGCTCCTCGTCTCCACCAACGGCTCCTCTACCGCAGGCTCTACGCTAGGCGACCTGATCTGCGCCATAGCAACCATCTCTTACGCCATCTACCTCACCTCATTCAAGTCCCTCATACAGAAGTACCACCCGGTTACCTTGATGAAGTGGCTCTTTGTCATCTCCCTCCTCGGCTCTGCGCCGATGGGCATACGTGACATGATGCACACCGAGTGGAGTAGCTTCGATGCGACCTTCTACGGACAGCTAACCTTCGTCGTCGTGGGCGCCACCTTCGTCGCGTACCTCCTACTGCTCTTCGCACAGCGAGGCTTGCGCCCTACCGTCGTCAGCATCTACAACTACGGCATCCCCGTCATCGCCTCGCTGCTGGCTGTCATGATGGGTCAAGATCAACTCACACTCACCAAAGTAGCCTCCGCTATCCTCATCCTGCTCGGGGTCTTTATGGTAACCCGCAGCAAAAGCCGCCAGCAGCTCCTCCGCGAGCAGCTCAGCAACGAGTAGCCCCCTTCGAGGCTCTCTCAAGAAAACACTCGATCCGATATAACCGCCACGTAGGAAATCCAAATTCCTACGTGGCGATTTTTTATTCCACACGTGGGAAAAGAAAAATTCTTCGGAAGAACCAAATGAAACTTCGGAAGAACCAAATGAAACTTCGGAGGAATCAAATGATAAGTCCGAGGAATTTTCTTTTTCCCACGTGGGGAATCTGAAACTCCTCCGTAGGAATGGGTTGGAGGCTAGACATTAGAGATTAAAGCGAGAGAGGTAACGATCTGCGAAGTCGGGGGCTGACGCATTATATAGAATAAGCATATCGACCTCTCTACTCTTCGTTTGTCGCTAATGTGTAGCTCCTGACGGAGCGATTATGATGCGTCAGCCCTAGCTGGGAAAAAACGACACCGGCTCGCTACAATAATTTAGATCCGACTACATATCGATACGATGCTGTACCGAGAAAAACTGATCTCCACGTGGATATTTCGAAATTCCCACGTGGAGAATTTTTATTTCCTTAGGAAATAAAAAATTCCTCGGAGGAATCAAATGAAACTTCGGAGGAAATGAATGACGGCCACGTGGAAAATAAAAAATATCCACGTGGAGATTTGAGATTCCCCACGTGGATATTCGAGAAAGGAGGGGATCGGACTAATTTTCCCGTAAAGGTATGTAAATAGAGATTAGAGGTTAGAGATTAGAGGGCAGGGCTGACACATTATTATATATAGTGAACTCATCCATTCCCTCGCTTATCGCTAATATGTAGCTCCTAAAAGAGCGATTATAATGCGTCAGCCCTAAGGCGAAGTGGAGGGGCGGTCGCTGATCGTGTGATTTCACTACCTTTGTATCGGTGTGGCTGTCACTGATGAGTCGCACTCTACTGCTCAGCAGATCCTATGGCACAAGATCTACACGACAAGACTACCGATGGTCACATGCCGTCGTCGCGCTCACAGCGTATCGCCCGCAATACGCTCTTTCTCTTTGTGCGCATGGCGGTGGTCACCCTCCTCTCCCTCTATATCTCCCGTGTACTCCTGGCTGCACTCGGAGCGGAGGACTTCGGTATCTATCAAGTGGTCGGGAGCCTTGTAACCGCCTTTGGCTTCATCAATGGAGCGATGGTCTCCGCGACACAGCGCTTCTACTCCTACGAACTGGGCCGAGGCAACTACCCAGGCGTAGGGCGCATCTACAGTGTTTCGATCGTTGTGCAGCTCCTGCTGGTCTTGCTCGTATGCGCTATCGCCATCCCCTTCGGTCTATGGTACGTACCCAACAACCTCGTGGCACCGCCCGAGCGTATGACGGTGGCACTGTGGATCTATTTTATATCCTTGGGGACCTTTGTGGTCAATATGATGCTTACCCCGTTCCAGAGCCTCATCGTCTCACACGAACGGATGAATCTCTTTGCTCTGCTCAGCATCGTAGACATCGCTCTGCGGCTTGGTGCCGTGCTGCTCCTCAAGAGCTACGCTGGCGATCAACTCCTCCTCTACCCGATCCTGCTCCTTGCCGTCAGCGTCGTGATGGCTCTCTGCTATGTGGGGAGCACGAGACGACTCTTTCGTCAGGTGCACTTCCGCTGGGTACGAGACCGGTCGGCCTATCGCGAGATACTTGCCTACTCGGGGTGGAACCTCTTTGGCAATCTGGCTGCTGTGGCTCAGACGCAGGGCATCAACATCGTCTACAACTACTTCTTCGGGCCACTTCTGAATGCAGCTTTTGGCATTGTCAACTCAGTGCGTAGTGCGTTACTGATCTTTGCAAATAACTATCAGATGGCGGCTAATCCGCAGATCATCAAGTCGTACGCTGCTGAGGAGTATGGCTATCTCCACAAGCTCATCTGCGCCAGTGCTAAGATCTCCTACCTGCTGATGCTTTGCGTGGTAATACCCTTTGCACTAGACCTCGATCTACTGCTGCGCTTATGGTTGGTCAAGCCGCCTGAGTATGCCTCGCTACTGCTCCAGCTGACGCTCATCGTACTGCTCATAGAGAGCCTCTCGGGGGCGCTGATGACAGGTATTCAGGCGACAGGACGTGTGCGCACCTACCAAGTACTGGTCGGAGGAATGATCATCATGATCCTACCGCTCTCTATGCTCGCCTTCTGGCTGGGTGCTCCACCAGAGTACTCGGTATACATTAATATAGTAGTCTCTATATCATGCCTGGCGGTGCGACTGGCACTCTCCTATAAGTATCACGCGCTAGGCATCGGCTACTACCTCAAGCGTGTGGTGCTACCCATCTTACCACCGACCATCGTCATGCTACTAGGAGCTTACCTCTATCGGCGTTGGCTCCCCTACGTCGGCTCTATTTGGGGACTATTGGTAGCCTCTATCTTACTCGGAGGGCTATGTGCCGTAGTGATCCTAACACTCTCACTGACAGCCGAAGAGAGACAACTCGTCAAGGGCTATCTGCATCTCTCCAAAAGGCGACAGGCCCCAAACGACTGACTAGACTAAGCAAAATGACGACAAAACGGATCCATATACTGACGCACCCCCTAGGGGCCAACTATGGCGGCATCATGCAGGCGTATGCATTGCAGCAAGCCTTGCGTAAGATGGGCTATGAGCCTGTGACGCTAGACATCCCCTTCGACCGACGCTCTCCGCTAAGGCGATGGGCTAAGTCACGACTCCTAGCACTAAAGCATATACCCTACGACCAGTCTAAGCGGGCGGAGCGTATCGTGCTGCAGCACACAGCACGCTTTGTAGAGCAGCACATCACGCTCTCGCCACCACTCCGCAGTGACACAAAGCTACGGGAGTACTACCGCCAGCAGCCCGCCCATGCTTATATCGTGGGGAGTGATCAGGTGTGGCGACAGGCATTCGTCCCGATGCTCGACGACTACTTCTTTCGCTTTATTCCCGAGACAGACGATGTGCGACGAATCGCCTACGCAGCTTCTTTTGGCGTGGATCCGATCGATATTGCTCCCGAGCGAACGGCTCTTTACAGCGACCTCTTGAGTCGCTTTGTGGCGATCTCCGTGCGTGAGCACTCTGCTGTGCCGATCTTGGAGCAGCGGTTTGGTGCTTTAGCGCAGTGGGTACTAGACCCGACGATGCTCCTCACGAGGGAGGAGTATATCGACCTATTAGGATTGCGGGTGGAGCCTTCGAGCGAGCTCTTCGCCTATATGCTTACCGACACACCACACAAGGAGGAGCTTGCCCAGCAGGTAGCAGAGGTGCAGCATACTACCTACCGACTCTTCTCACCGTGGCGACACTGGACCGCACGAGGCGGGAGTCTGGAGGAGTGCATCTTACCTCCCGTAGAGGCGTGGCTCGAGGGGATCCTCAACGCTCGGTGCGTGGTGACAGACTCCTTCCATGGAGTGGCCTTCTCGCTCATCTTTGGCAAACCTTTTGTCGCTATCGTCAATAATCGTGGTGGCTGCAGTCGCTTTGACTCGCTTATCAAGACCTTCGGCTTGGAGAGCCAGCAAGAGGGAGCGTACGAACTAGTCAGCTCACCTCAGCTCTACGATGTGAAGGCTATAGCGCAGACGATGACACAACATCGTGCAGACTCTACGGACTTCCTACAGAACGCCTTAAAGTAAAGAAGTGCTTGTTTATCACGAGAAGAGTCTCTCGAACCACTTTTTATACGTATCTTTGTCGTTACTAAAATAAACAATCTACAGAGATCCTCTGAAGAGAAGTGCTTTCAAACGAGCGACAAGTAGCTTTGCCCTGCCTCTTTTGGAATTCCCCCTAAGCAAATCACACAAAGCATCTACTTAAGAATGAAGTTTTCAATCCGAACCTATATACACACCTTTGGAGTTCTGCTAGTAGCGGCACTCTGCCTTATAACGACCTCATGCGCATCACGCAAAGATGTCGTCTACCTGCAAGATGCCTCCATAGCCTCTCAGAGCCAGTACAGCGTACCCATCCTACGCATTGCTAAGGGCGATATGCTCGGCATCACGGTCAACTCCAAGAATCGAGAGCTCTCGGATCCCTTTAACCTCCCAATGGTCGGATACTACAACGCTTTCGGCATCTCAGCGTCTAATACCCAGCAGGGCTATATGGTAGACGATGAGGGGTACGTCACATTCCCAGCTCTAGGGCGAATCAAAGCGGAGGGGCTAACCCGCAATGAGCTCAACACAAAGATCGCTACAGAGCTCCGCGACAAGGGCTTTCTCAACGATGCCACCGTCACGGTCTCTCTACTCAATGCTCAGATCTCTGTACTGGGCGAAGTGGCTCGTCCGGGTCGTTTCCCTATGGTTAGTGATCAGGTCTCTATTCTAGACGCTATCGCTATGGCGGGCGATCTAACCATACAGGGGCGCAGAGACAACGTACTAGTCATACGAGAGATCAACGGAGAGCGGCACATCGTGGCTCATGACTTACGCAGCAACAAGATATTTGAGTCTCCATGCTACTTCCTCCGTCAGGGAGACATCGTATATGTGGAGCCAAACGATGCCAAAGCGCAGACAGCTAATATCAATCCCAATAATAACGTAGGGACCTGGCTCAGCGTGGTCAGCACAGCGACCTCTCTGACCACCTTTGTCTTCACGATTATAGCTAGCCAGAAGAGATAAGCACCTCTGGCTCTAACTTCTACTCAGCACGATTTATTAGAATGGAATACCCCACAACTTCTAATCAGCAAGAGCCGATACACTCCTCTGAGGAGGTCAGTACATTCTCCCTACGAGATATTCTAGTGATCCTCAAGGCTAACTGGCTCTTCATACTGCTATCGTTCCTCGTCTGCCTGGCTTTAGGATTTCTCTATATCAAGTCCTCACCCCATCAATATAGCCGCTCTGCGAGTCTCTTGATCAAGAGTGAAACCTCGATCAACTCTGCCATAGAGCGACTAGCGCAGTTTACGGGAGACAAGCACTCCTACAGCGATGATGTCTCCAACCAGATCATCATCTTAGGCACCGAGCGTGTCGTCAGCGAGACTGTACGTCGTCTCGGACTAGATGTGCAGTACCATTACGATGCTGGGCTGAGAGAGAGAGACCTCTACAAGCAGTCACCCATATCGATCCGCTTTGTGGATGCGGATCCAGACGAAAAGGTCAGCCTCCGTGTCAAGCTGAACAAAGATGATCCAGACAACCTAGTGATCCTCTACGACATCAAAAGTTCACTGACTGGCAAAGTGCAAGAGCCTATCGTCGCAATGCTAGGCGATACCATCGCTACGCCCATTGGCAAGATAGTCGTAGAGAACACTCCATACTACAGTAACTTCCCAAACTACGAGGTAGTGAAGGTGCAAAAAGACAACTTCAATGCAGTTGTACGCAGCTATATGAAGGCGCTCCAAGTATCTCTCCAGCAGAAAGACGCCTCCGTCATCAAGCTCACCATACAGTCGGGCAATCCACAGCTGGCTGAGGACTTTCTCTCCACACTCATCCTCGTCTACACAGAGCTAGAGCGCTCGGACAAGGTCAAGATAGCCGAGAGTACGCAGCGCTTTGTCGATGATCGCCTAGCTATCATTAGCTCCGAGCTGGGGCAGGTTGATGCGGAGATCGAAGACTTCAAGCAGTCGCAGCAAATCGCCGACATACAAGCCGAAGCGCAAGAGTACATCAAGGGCAGCTCGGAAGTAAAGACGCGAATAGTCGAGCTAAACAATAGTATCTCCATTGCTCAGTTTGTCCGAGAGCATCTCAAGGACAAGAATCAGATGGAGTCTCTCATCCCAGCCAATGTCGGCATTGCCTCTCCGGCTATCGAGGCAGCTATCGCTAAGTACAACGAGCTACTACTCAAGCGTGACCAACTACAAGCTAACTCTAGTAGCCAGAATCCGCTCGTTCAGGAGCTTAACACCCAGCTCGCAGCTCAGAGACTCTCAATCATCACATCCATAGACAACCTCATATCGACACTCGAGGTGGAGCGCCAAGGCATCCTCTCCGAACAGTCTAGCTATAAGGGGCGCATCACCTCTGTGCCTATGCAGGAGCGCATCGTGGGGAGCATCTACCGACAGCAGAAGATCAAGGAGGAGCTATACCTCTTCCTCCTCAACGTACGGGAGCAGAACGCACTCTCTATCGAAGCTGCCGAGTCTAACGCTCGCCTCATCCAGACACCAACAGGTCCTGCCTCACCTGTCAGTCCTCGTGTACCGATCATCATGCTCGCCGCCGGTCTGCTCGGTCTGCTGATCCCAGCTGCCGTACTATATATACGAGGCATCGCCAATAATAGGATACGAGGCAAGGCAGACATAGAGCGTTACACCACCATCCCCGTGCTAGGCGAGATACCTCACTACAAGGCATCTAAGAAGCAGATCAAGCAGGTTGAAGAGCAGATCAAAGACCAGCTTGTAGGACTAAGTAGTAAGGAGAAAGACGAGGTCGTAGACCAAGCCGCTCGCATGTTCATCGTCGGGCGTCATAGGCGCAGTCTCGTCTCCGAGGCTTTCACAGTCATACGCTCCAACATCTCCTTCTTAGCTCCTGACCACGATGCGCCTGTCAAGCGCATCCTAGTCACCTCTGCTATACCTGGCTCGGGCAAGACCTTTACTTCGTCCAACCTCGCCTTGAGCTTAGCACAAGCTGGCAGTCGCGTACTGCTGATAGACTGTGACATTCGTAAGAATACGCTCTCGAAGGCCATGGGCATGCATCGTGCTGGACAGTTAGGGCTCACCTCTTATCTCTCCGACAGCAATATGTCGCCAGAGGAGATCGTCTGCTCCACAGCCCAGTCTGAGATGCTACACTTCGTGCCTAGTGGTCCCGTACCGCCCAATCCTACAGAACTACTCATGTCGCCACGCTTTGAGGAGCTACTGCGGTACGCCGATGAGACCTTTGACTATATCGTGCTAGACACGATACCTGTCCTCAATCTCGCTGACACCCGTGTCATCAGTCATCTGACGGATATCACCATCATGGTCGTCCGTGAGAATCACTTACCACGTCGTCTCCTACCTGAGTTGGAGAAATTCTATCGTGAGAAGCGACTCAAGGGACTCTGTATCGTGCTTAACGATGCTGGTGTAGGAGCCTCATCCTATGGCTATGGCTACGGAAGCTATGGGAGCCACGGCTATGAAAGCTATGGCAATGAAGAGGAGTAAAACTAACTCATTGCTACGGTAGATCTCTAGACACTATGTGGTGGTTTGCAAAGCATAAGAAGGTAGACATCATCGCTGCCGGCTGGCTCGAGGGGATGACAGATATACATTGTCACCTCGTCCCTGCGGTCGATGACGGCAGCCGCTCGCTAGATGAGACCCGCCAGCTGATCGAAGCAATGCGCTCGGTCGGCATCCAGCGCATCATCACCACACCACACATCTATAGACGCTACCCGCACAACGACAGCGACACCCTACGGCAAGCGATAGAGCGACTGCTCCCTGAGCTGTCAGATCTAGAGATGCCACTCACGCTCGGAGCTGAGCACATGCTAGACGAAGGCTTCGAGACGCACCTCGCCAAGCCTCTACTCACACTAGGCGACAGTAAGTACCTCCTCGTGGAGACCTCGTTCGTAGGTGCACCCCTAGACCTGTACCGGCTCATCCAGAGTGTCATCTCGGCAGGTGCCATCCCGATGTTGGCTCATCCAGAGCGATACCTCTATATGGATGACAAGGAGTATAGTCGCCTACAAGGTGCAGGGTGTGCCTTCCAGCTCAACCTCTTCAGCCTCACAGGCATGTATGGAGAGCGTGTCGAGAAGCGCGCACAGCAGCTCCTCGAGCGTGGTCTCTATAGCTTTGTAGGCACAGACACCCATCGCATAGAACGCTTTCGTAAGACGATTGCGTCTGCCAAGACTTACGCTCGCTACGAAGAGCCTATACGCACGCTTATGAGCAATAACCAAACGCTCATGCCGCCTCACGAACAATGCACATCTAGAGCATCTATGTAGTAAAGTTAGAGAGAATAAACCGCCCGCTTATGAACGTCTGCCAGCCCCCCCGCAAAACTAATCGAAGCATGGTTACGGTAAAAACAAAAGAGTTCCTACGCAAATGCTTAGGTAGTCGATACGTCAACTACCGCATCATCGCGCTCATCGATATAGTCCTGAGCGTCATCGGCTCGTTGTCTGCTTTTTTCATAGCCAGCTACACGCTTCTCACGTTCACTGGTACTTATGTCCGTGAGACTATCATAGAGTACACTGGACTTGCCCACCCTACCCTTTCATTTCTTGGGCTTTCGGGCGTTGTCTCGCTGATTGTACTGCTCATCTTTCCGATATACAAGGGGATCATCCGCATCCGCACCTTCTCTAATGGCTTTAAGTACCTATGGCTATCACTGAGCAAAGCGGTCGTGCTGGGAGTAACCTTAGGCATACTATCTAGATTGTGCCTCTTTGGCCTGTTGTACTTCATCTTAGACACCTTCTTCACCCTCTTCTTCTTGACCGGTTTCAGGATCATCGTGCAGTTTATATGGAGCTTTGTCAGTGGAGCTTCCACGGCACTCAGTCGCACACCAGCACTCATCTTTGGGGTCAACAATAGAGCCTCACAGCTTGCTGACAAGCTCTCCAACTCTTATCAGGGCAAGGGACTCTATGTCATAGGGTTCGTCGAAACCGAGCAATCTGCTAAAAAGATGACCATTGGAGACAAGCCCATCTTCTACACGCCAGACACCGCCAGCTTCTCCGCACTACTAGATAAGCATCACGTCTCCGTCCTCCTCTTCTCTGGCTACGATGTGCTGCACGAGAATGCGTCCTTTGCATCGATCTGCATAGACCGCAAGATACGCCTCCTCGTCGATCAGGAACCACGACGCATACTCAACGTAGATAGCCGTCCCCCCATCGAGGAGATACAGATCGAAGACATACTAGGTCGTGAGGCCATCTTCCTCAACATGAAGCCTATCTCGGAGGCACTACACGACAAGACGATCCTCGTGACTGGAGCCACAGGCTCTATCGGCAGTGAGATAGTTCGTCAGCTAGCTCGTCTAGAGCCTCAGCTCATCGTGCTCTTTGACATCGCAGAGACCCCAATGCACGAGCTGCGACTAGAGCTACAGAGATGCTACCCCAACGGACACTTCGTCTATGTCATGGGAGACATACGCAATCCTCAGAGACTAGACTTTGTCATGCGCAAGTTCCACCCCGACAAAGTCTTTCATGCGGCTGCCTACAAGCACGTACCGCTCATGGAGGAGAACCCCTGTGAAGCAGTCTCTACCAACATCGTCGGCACCTTCAACATAGCAAGCAAATGTCTCGAGTATGGCGTCGATCAGATGGTCATGCTGTCGACAGACAAAGCGGTCAATCCGAGTAGCGTCATGGGAGCTACGAAGCGATTCTGCGAGATGATCGTCCAGAGCTTAGACCTAGCAATCAAGCGAGGAGAGATCCAAGCGACTATGCCGACACGCTTTGCGACGACCCGCTTCGGCAACGTGCTTAACTCGGCGGGCTCCGTCATCCCCACCTTCAAGCGTCAGCTACAGCGTGGCGGTCCTCTCACGGTCACCGATCCACGCATCGAGCGTTACTTCATGACCATCCCCGAGGCTAGCCAGCTAGTCCTAGAGGCGAGTATGCTCTCACATGGAGGCGAGGTCTTCGTCTTTGACATGGGTGATCTAGTCAAGATCGCCGATCTAGCTAAGCGTATGATACGCCTAGCAGGCTACGAGCCGGATAAAGACATCAAGATCGTCTACACGGGGCTACGACCCGGTGAGAAGCTCTACGAAGAGACCATCCATGACAAGGAGAAAGACCTCCCCACGGCACACAATAAGATTCACATCGTACAGACCCGCGAGGAGTCGTTCGAGCGCATCCACCTGATGGTGCTGCTCTTCCGGCAGTTGGCACGTCAAGGAGATGTAGAGGGGGTCGTCTACCTGCTCAAGCAGGCAATCCCAGAGTATAAGAGCCTCAATAGTGAGCTCTTTGCCTCCTTCGAGCGTGGAGAGCATATCCCCTTCGATCTCGAGGAGGAGCTTGCCAAGGTTGCCGCAGAGCCATCGCAACAGGAGATAATATAGTACAGACTGCCACGCGAACAGCCCCAACAGTCTGCCCATTTGTCGTCATGAGACAATCTAGTAGGAGGTAAGCACCTAGACGCTTGCCTCCTATTTTTGTATTCCCCCCTACCCCTCGCTCAACGGCAGGCTTACAGGAGGAGACTGTTGCAAAACAGTCTCACAATCTTGCAAGCAAGATTGTCTAGACTTTGCAGAAAGGATGAAG
>NZ_CABUAN010000005.1 GCF_902489635.1 uncultured Porphyromonas sp.
TGGAGATTTGAGATTTTCCACGTGGATATTCGAGAAAGGAGGGGATCGGACGAATCTCCCCGTAAAGATATGTAAATAGAGATAGAGGTTAGAAGTTAGAGACTTGAAATTAGGGATCGGAACTTTCGGAAGGCTCGAGAGTGTCTAGCGAAAAGGCGTCCGCCCCCCGAACCAGTCTGGACGGGTAACAAACTTAACGCTGTAACCCTTCGATACAACGGACGCACGAGACGTGTAGTGATATGTGGGGATGCGCTAATGGACGCGGTGGAAGGGGACGCAGAGCTCGTGCGACTAGCCTTTGCGGTGCTGTATCGTCGAGTAGGCCTGCTGGAGTAGCTCGAGGGTGTCACGCGCTGCCTCCTGCTGGGCGCGCTTCTTACTGCTGCCAGCACCGCGCCCTACGGGCTTGCCATCGATCCAGACGCTGTAGACGAAGTGATCGTGTGGCGCCATATCGTGCTCCTCGAGACGAAACTCGTGCGAGAGGTGATGCTTCTGCACCCACTCGATGAGCTCGCTCTTATAGTTCTGAATGCTCGCCACCGTGTGCGCCTGCATGTCGCGATAGGTGGGGAGGATAAAGTCGCGGACGAAGTCCTGCGTACGGGCGTAGCCCTGATCGAGGTAGATGGCTCCGATGAGTGCCTCCACGGTGTTGCCGTAGATGTCTACCGAGTTGTCTAATGCGCTCGGCACCATGACGATATAACGCTCTAGATGCAGACGTCGGCCCACCTCGTTATTGACGGGACGGCTCACGAGCGAGCTCTTGCACTTGCTCAGCTCACCTTCGTCCCATGTGGGATGGAGGTGATAGAGGTAGGTACAGATAGAGGCTTCGAGGACTGCATCGCCGAGGAACTCAAGTCGCTCATTATTGAGCTTCTCACCACCCTCCCCGATGATCGTGCAGGAGCGGTGACGCATCGCTAGCAGGTAGAGGTCTGTGCGGACTGGCACGATGCCTATCCGATCGAAGAGTGTGGTCAGATTGGGCGTACGCTGCGAGCTGCCACCACGTATGCCGCGCCACCAATGCTGCCAACGCTCACCTAGCTCCTGAAGCCACATCCTAGTCCTAGAGCGTCTCATCAAACTCATAGCACTGTCTGTCTAAAGGAGCAAAAAGAGCGACACCCCTCCACACTCGTCGACTCTAAAGTAACGTGCGTGAAGGGGTGTCGCTGATATAGTGTCATGAGTTGATACGGTGCGTGTGCGCTTACTGAACCTTCTTGAAGATGACGCAGGCGTTGTGGCCTCCGAAGCCGAAGGTATTGCTCATGGCTACGTTGACGGTACGCTTTTGCGCCTTGTCAAAGGTGAAGTTGAGCTTGTAGTCTATCTGATCATCTTCGTCGCCTGGCTCATGATTGATGGTCGGTGTGACGACATCTTCCTGAATAGACTTGACGATAGCCATGGCCTCTAGAGCTCCCGTAGCACCGAGGAGGTGCCCTGTCATAGACTTTGAGGAGCTGATGTTGAGATCGTAAGCTTTGTCGCCCCAGACGCTTTGGATCGCCTTGACCTCTGAAGCATCACCGACGGGTGTCGAGGTGCCGTGAACGTTGATGTAGTCTACATCCTCGGGCTTCATACCAGCATCCTCTAGGGCGCGGGTCATCACGAGCTTGGCACCCAGTCCCTCCGGGTGGCTAGCGGTCAGGTGATACGCATCGGCCGATAGACCGAAGCCGGCAAACTCTGCATAGATCTTAGCACCACGAGCAACCGCATGCTCATACTCCTCTAATATAAGGATAGCAGCACCCTCGCCTAGCACAAAGCCGTCACGGCTAGCACTGAAGGGACGAGAGGCGGTCTCGGGTGAGTCGTTGCGTGTGGAGAGGGCGTGCATCGCGTTGAAGCCGCCGATACCAGCGACCGTCACAGCAGCCTCACTACCACCGGCCACCATCATCTTTGCCTTGCCGAGACGTATCATGATAGCGGCATCGATGATCGCATTCGTTGAGGAGGCACAGGCTGAGGCGACGCTGTAGTTGGGTCCGTGAAAGCCGTACTCGATCGATACGAGTCCAGCAGCGATGTCGGAGATCATCTTCGGAATGAAGAAGGGGTTGAAGCGGGGCCCCCGCTCGGGATCATACTGCATGATCTCCTCCTGGAAGGTCTCTAGCCCTCCGATACCCGCGCTGATGATGACGCCGACCTCGTTTTTGTCGACATGCTCTAGGTCTACAGCTGAGTCTGCAATCGCCTCTTTTGTTGCCACGAGGGCGAGCTGAGTGTATCGGTCATAGCGACGTACCTCCTTGCGGTCGAAGTGCTCTTCTGGATTAAAACCCTTGACCTCACAGGCGAATTGGGTCTTGAACTTGGAGGCATCAAACTGTGTGATGGGAGCTGCTCCACTCTTACCAGCTAGCAGGTTTTGCCAAGTGGTAGGAGCGTCATTGCCAATGGGGGTGATGGCACCTAGGCCAGTCACGACTACTCTGTTAAATTGCATAGGCTATATCAAAGTCAAGCGTCGGGGATATGAGGAGTCTGTTGCGATAAGCAACAGGTTCTAGCGGTGTAAACTGAATGTGGGGAAATGCACAAGGGCAAGCCCAGCACCCATGCTGGGAGATCTGAGACTTGCCCTCGGGCTATGTATATACGACAGAGGATATAGGTAGTCGCATTAGCTATGCGACGAGACCTCTGTATCGCATGGTGAGGAGAGCACTCTGTCTACTCCTCAGGATGGCTTATGCTAGCTGCTTCTCGATATAGTCGATAGCGTCGCCAACGGTCTTGATACCCTCAGCCTCCTCGTCGGGGATGGTCATATCAAACTCCTTCTCGAAGGCCATCATCAGCTCGACTGTGTCGAGTGAGTCAGCACCAAGATCGGTGGTGAAGTTTGCCTCACGAGTTACCTCTGAGAGCTCGACGTTGAGCTTGTCTGCGATTAGGTCTTTGACCTTGCTTTCTACTTCTGCGTTCATTGCTTAATAGGTTTATTGGATGAATAATTGATTAGTCATACTAGATCGGTAAAGCATCGGTGCAGACCGCTTGGCACTGAGGCGTAGCGCATCCGCAGATTTAGCTGTACCTTTGTACACAAGAGGCGCAAGAGCGTGTAGATGCCACTGCATTTTGCACACATGCGCCCCTTATGTGCAACAAATGTACGAATAAAAATGGAAACCATAGCTATCTTCGCCTCAGGCAATGGAACAAATGCGGAGGCTCTTGTCCACTACCTGGCTCATATCGACGACATTTCTGTCGCACTCATAGCGACCGACAACCCCCACGCTGGAGTCCTCAAGCGTGCTGAGAGACTGGGCATACCGTCCCTCACCTTCCAGCGCAAGGAGATGCGTGAGCCCGCATTTGCTAAGCAACTCCGAGAGCAATATCAGGTGACTGCGATCGTCCTCGCGGGCTTCCTCGGCTTGGTGCCTGAGAGCTTGCTACGCACTTTCCCGCAGCGGATCCTCAACATTCACCCAGGACTGCTACCCGACTATGGGGGCAAGGGGATGTATGGCGATCGCGTCCATGAGCGCGTACTAGAGGAGCACTGCGCCATGAGCGGCATCACGATCCACCTCATCGACGAACAGTTTGACCGTGGCTCGACGCTCTGCGATGTGCGCCTAGCGGTTCATCCTGATGACACGGTCGAGACGCTCGCTGAGCGGATCCATCGTCTGGAGCACACCTACTACCCAGTGGTCGTCGCTGACTACCTCACCCGTCCCGACCTCCCACCACTCGTCTAGCGCAGCTAAATGAGACTGTTGCAAAAGTCAATAGTCTCTTAATGATAGAGGGGACCCGATCGCACGGTAGCGGTCGAGTCCCCTCTCTCTATATATTATATCGTGTTTGGAAGCCTAATCCTCTGAAGGCTGTTCGAGTGCGCGCTGCGCTCTGAGCTCCTTAAACTTAGCCTGCATGGTCGGGTTCTTGTAGGTGAGCTTGCGAATGGTCAGCCCCTCCGCCTTGTCGTTGGCTAAGCGCAAGAAGTTTTCGCTGCCCATAAGAAGCCCTTTGATCTTTTGCAGATGCTCGATAGAGGTATCGATCTCTTTGATCGCCTTCAGAAACTTATCATTCGCTAAGCGTATGTCGCGCCCGAATCTGTTCTTGAAGTCCTTCACTTCCTCCTCAAAGTGTGTGATATCGATGGACTGCTGCTGCGCCTCGAAGAGCTGCTTGCGTATATCGAGGCTCTTGCGTGAGGCGGAGACGAGGAGCGTGATCAGTGGCACGAAGAACTGGGGACGGATCACATACATCTTCTCGTAGCGGTGTGACTTGTCGACGATACCACCGTTGTAGAGCTCATTGTCGCCCTCCAGGAGCGACACGAGGACGGCGTACTCGCACCCTTTCTTGCGGCGATCCTCGTCAAGCTTCTTGAGAAAGTCTTCGTTGCGATGCTTCGTGGAGGTCGTGTCAGACTCGTTTTTCATCTCAAACATGATGGAGATGTACTCTAGCTCGCCTTCATCGGCATAGTCACGAAAGACAAAGTCTCCCTTGGTGCCACCGACCACATCGTTGTCCTTCTCAAAGTATGCGTTGGGATAAAAGGGCCTCAGCTTCTGCTCAAACTCCAAGGCGCAGTGCTGCTCGAGTGTCTCACCCAGCATCTTGGTGGACATACGGGACTTGAGGTCTTTGTAAAAGTCTACCTCTTGCTCTAGCACCTTCTTCTCCAGCTCGTGCTGCTCTTGCAGTTGCTTGACCTCTAGCTGAGCCTCTTTGCTCTGTAGCTCCACCCGAGCCTGCAGTGCAGTGATCTCTTGCTCCTTAGCTTGTAGTGCTTTCTGGCTCTCGGCCTGCACCTTCAAGCGCTCATTGTCTCGTAGGCTCTCTTGCTGTGCTAGCTGAGCCTGCAGCTCGATGAGCGTTTGCTCTTTGTTGGCCAGAGCTAGCTTCAGATCCGCTTGGCTCTTCTCGCCCATAGCGTCCAGTCTGCTCTGGAGCTGTACCAGCTGATTGTCTCGCTGTGAGAGCTGCTCCTTGAGCGTCGCCTCAGCCTGCGCCACAGCGAGCTGCTGCGCCTGTCGGCTCTGCTCTTCTACCAGCGCCACGCGCTCAGCGAGTGCCTTGTCAAAAGCCTCGCCACGCACCTGCTCTAGCAGCTGCGCATAGCCACGCTCATCGATACTAAACGGCTGATGGCAATTCGGACAAACTAATTCGTGCATAGGGATTAGAAGTTAGATGTTAGAGATTAGAAGTTAGAGAGTAATCCGATCCGCCTCTCTTTACTTGCAAATATACATCTTCTCAGTCTAAGGCGGTGTAGAGAGCTTGGCTAGTCTGTTCCCCTAGCCTGCTCCTGACGAGCTATCATAAAACAAAATAAGCGTAGGAGCCATGTAGCTCACTACGCTTATCTGTTCTTACTCTAAACCAATATCTTTATATCTCGAAGAGCGGAAGACGGGACTCGAACCCGCGACCCCAACCTTGGCAAGGTTGTGCTCTACCAACTGAGCTACTTCCGCATTTCGGACCTTCCCTCTTATGCCCCTCTTGTATTACTATGAGTATCCAAAAAAGAGGCTACTCAGCCTAACTACCGAGAGGTGCTAAAGGGTGTCCTGCCGATTTGTGAGTACAAAGGTACGAAAACTTTTTGAATCTGCAATAGCTTCGGAGGACTTATTTGACGAATGACCTCTTTCAGCTAGTTCCCCACCTAGGACTTTCGGCTAGCTGCGCTGCTTAGAACTTCGTCGCGTGACGGATGCCAAGGTCAGCGATGAGCTTACGATAACGCTCGATATCCTTCTTAGCGAGATAGTCTAGCAGACGACGACGCTTACCTACGAGCATCTTCAGGCTACGTGACGTAGAGAAGTCCTTCTTATTCTCCTTAAGGTGCTCCGTGAGGTGCTGAATACGATAAGTAAAGAGAGCTACCTGGCTCTCGACACTGCCGGTGTCCTGTGCAGAGGCTCCGTACTTTGCGAAGATCTCTTGCTTCTTGGTACTGTCTAGGTACATTTTGTTATGAGGTTATTTGTGAGACATTCATAACATCCTCGCCACCCAAGGCCCCACCTCTATGGGGCGACAATGAGCACGACGATGCATTTCGCCTGCAAAGGTACAAATAATATTTCACCCCGCAAGCCTGCCCCTCCGCAAAGGGTCACTCGATCACGACGACGAGCGTGGCGAGCGTGGGGCAGTTGTCATAGACAAACTTAGCGTGCGAGCTGGCGTTGCGGACGCACATGTGAGAGCGGGGTGTCGTGCCAAGTGACGGACTGTACTCGACGATCTTACCCTTGGGATTGTTTACGGGCACACCATGGATATAGGCTCCGCAAGTGAAGCGACTAGCCCACGGTGCAAAGCCGGCGATGCGACTAGACCCGTCACTGGTGTAAAACATCTTTGACTTCTTCTGCTGCAGGAGGAAGATGCCTAGAGGCGTCTCCTTAGCGTGGGGAGGCTTGTGACGCCCCGTCGTGGCGGGGTTGATACTTCGCACGAGGTAGTGCGCTGGCGACTGACGCTCCAGCACGACGATGTGCTGGTTCTTGCGATCTACTACGACCACGTGCGAGAAGGTGACGTCAGGCGCCAGTAGCTGTACGTAGCGACGTGGCACATACCACTCCGCCTCGGGAGACTCGACTCTGCCTTGCCAGAACTTGCTGCCTAGGGTGTCAGTCATCGCTATGAGCGTCCCATCGCGACCATAAAGCTCAGGCTTGAGGGTGTCTGTGGGTGCGTAGAGTGGCACCGACTGATAGCGCTCCACACCGAGCGAGTCAGAGACTAGCTTGTAGCTATCGCGAGACCACGCTTTGGTCAGCGGTGCCTCACCATTTGCGTTCTTATAGTTTTGCAGTACGCCCCACTGCTGTGGCTCTGCTTGTAGCTGCTCGATGCGTAGGAGTTGCTCGCGTATCTTATCCCACTGTATGGTGCGCGTCTCCTTTTGGTACGTGTAGGAGTCCTTAAGCGTATATTTGTCAAAGGTTAGCTCTCGGTCAATGACGATCTGCTCAGCCGTAAGCTCAGGCTGAGGCTCAGCCACGACAGTGTCTACGGTTGCGATCGTGTCCATAGGTACCTCGGCACTACTTTGAGTGGAGGGCTGGCAAGCCAGCAAGAGTGTGAGGGCAAGGGGTAGGAAAGTCATAATGTTTTTCATAAGATCTATAAGTTAATGGGAGCTGTCGATCCCTTTGAGCTGGGGCAAGTGCCAGTGGTAGCGCGCAGCTAGGATGCGTATCAAGATGACCATACCCGCTGACACAAGCTGTGCGTAGACTGTATCTATAGGTACGAAGCGTAGCATCAAAGTGTAGATAATGCCTCCAGCGATGCAGGCCAAGGCGTAGATGTCTTGACGACAGATGAGGGGTGTCTCGTTGAGGATGATGTCTCGTAGCAACCCCCCGAAGGAGCCTGTCACGGTACCCATGATGATCGCCACCCAACTGGGGAAGCCCATGGCGAGCGTCTTGTCCACACCCACCACCATAAAGAGCCCCAGTCCGATAGCGTCAAAGATAAAGACCGTCGGAGCTGTGCGGATGAGGATCTTTCTAAAGATATATACGTAGAGCAGCGCCACAAAGGTGATGATCATGTAGGAGGGCTGGAGCATCCAGAAGGGGGTCGTACCGAGGAATAAGTCACGTAGCGTACCTCCGCCCACAGCCGTCGTGACACCCAGCACATAAGCTCCGAACCAGTCCATCTGCTTGGTCGATGCTAGGCGTATGCCAGAGATAGCGAAAGCGAAGGTCCCGATGAAGTCTAGGATCCTCGTCACTGTCACCTCAGGCCATGTGATGGAGGACAGGTCAATGCCAAAGAGTTGCTCTATCATAGATCAGTACAGGCTCAATGCTTAGCTCTTGAGGAGAGGAGCGAGCGCACATTGTCTATGAGCAGACGCACCGCAACGGAGTTAAAGCCTCCCTCGGGGATGATCAGGTCAGCGTAGCGTCGTGAGGGCTCGACAAACTGCTGGTGCATCGGCTTGACCGTCGTGAGGTACTGCTCGATGACTGAGTCGACACTGCGTCCCCGCTCCTTGACATCGCGCTGTATGCGTCGCGCCAGGCGCACATCATCGTCCGTCTGCACGTAGATCTTGACATCCATCAGGTCACGTAGCTCCTCATTTTCAAAGATCAAGATCCCGTCTATGATCAGCACACAAGGCGGATCTATGGTGACCGTCTCAGGGATGCGGTTGTGATTGACAAAGGAGTAGACGGGGCGCTCCACGCTGTGTCCCTCGCAGAGCTGGTTAATCTGCTCGCACATCAGCTTCGTGTCGAAGGCATCGGGGTGGTCGTAGTTGAGCTTAGCACGCTGCTCCAGAGGCAGCTCATCGTGCGCCCTATAATAGTAGTCGTGACTGAGGACTACGACATCCTCATCGACAAAGGTCTCCTGCAGACGGCGCACTAGGGTACTCTTGCCCGAGGCAGTGCCACCCGCTACGCCTATGATAATCGGTTTGTGCTTCATAGCTTCAGCGAAATAGTCTTATGGGTTTACTATAAATAGGTATTTCCGCGCAGCGCAGCGCTCCATAGTCTCTAGCAGGGCGTCGTACGAAGCCCCCGCTAGCGACACTTCTAGTCGAGTCCCCGGGGGAAAAGCCTCTACATCTGCGCTTAGCTCGGCAAGCGTCAGCGATATGGTATGCGGTGCGGGTTGCTTGGCGTTCGAAGCTCTCGCCTTGCGCCGTCCCTGCGCCAAGCGACGCTGTAGATTGATGGCTACGAGTACCAGTGGCGTGGTCACGTGCCGGCTCCACCAGCTCTCTCCCTGATGCTTGAGGTAGAAGAGGCGCATCGCTCCGTAGAAGTTCTCCTCGTAGCGCACCCTGTCGACCGCCTGCTCCGACTCGCCCTTGTAGTGTAGTACTGGCGTGGGGAGATAGTAGTTGTGATAGCCCGCCTGCTCTATCGTATAGCAGAGATCAATGTCCTCGCCATACATGAAGTAACGCTCGTCCAGTCCACCCACCGCTTGGTATAGTGCCCGCCTCATCATCAGGAAGGCACCCGTCAGCACCGGCACCTGCTGCACTTCGTCAGGCGAGAGATGCCCCTGGTAGTAACCATTGAGCCAAGCAGAGTGAGGTGCCAAGCGGTAGAGACGTGTAAGGCGACAGAAACTATGCCACAGCGTAGGCACGCCCCGCTTGCTCTCGGGGTGCATCGCCCCAGACTGGTTAATGAGGCGAGGTCCTACGGCTCCCGCCTCGGGATGGGTCTGGAGGAAGGTCAAGCAGTAGGCGAGCGTCGACTCCCCCACCAGCGTATCGGGGTTGAGCAACAAGAGATATTCGCCACGTGCCTCGGCAATCGCTTGGTTATTACCACGGGCAAAGCCTCCATTCGTCGCGCTCTCCAGCAGCTTTACCCTAGGCTCTTTGCCCAAGGCTGTGCGGAGACGCTCCATCGAGTCGTCGCCAGAAGCATTGTCCAGCACGATCACCTCCACCTCGCCCTCGATCTGACGACAACTAGCCAGCACCGAGCGAACCGCCTCGATGGTCAGCTGCGGCACCTTGTAGTTGACTAGGACGACCGAGAGGAGCATAGGGCTTCCCTTTTTGTGCTAGGCAGAGACCGTGATGAGGTAGTAATTCTTCTTACCTCGCTGCACGATCAGATACTTGCCAGCGATCAGGTCGTCGGTAGTGACCACACATTCTTGGTCAGCAACCTTCTCCTTGTTGAGGCTGATGCCGTTCGAAGCGATCAGCTTGCGCAGCTCGCCCTTGGACTTAAAGATCGGCGCATGCTCTACCAGTAGATCTAGCAGTTTGACGCCACCTGCCTGCTCTAGGAGCGTCCGGCCGACGTTGTAGTTTGGTACGCCTGCCATAACCTCCTTGAGCAGCTCCTCCGACATCTGACGCAGCTGGTCGTGCGTGTTGTTGCCAAAGAGTATCTGTCCAGCCGACATGCTCTGCTCGTAATCCTCACGTCCGTGAACCATGACCGTGAGCTCCTCGGCGAGCGTATGCTGGAGGAGGCGCTCATGCGGAGCCTGACGATGACGCTCTATGAGCGAGTCGATCTCCTCTAGTGGGATGCTGGTAAAGATCTTGACAAAACGCTCGGCGTCCTCGTCGGATACGTTGAGCCAGAACTGACAGAAGGTGTAAGGCGACGTGTAGCGACGATCTAGCCAGACGTTGCCTTGCTCTGTCTTGCCAAACTTGGTGCCGTCAGCCTTCTTGATCAGCGGGCAGGTCACGCCAAAAGCTTCGCCACCCTCGATACGACGTATCAGCTCCGTGCCGGTCGTGATGTTGCCCCACTGGTCGGAGCCGCCCATCTGAACACGGCAACCGTACTCACGGTAGAGGTGCAGGTAGTCGTAGCCCTGGAGGAGCTGGTAGGAAAACTCGGTGAAGGAGAGTCCCGCCTCGGCATTCGCCTCGAGGCGACGCTTGACGCTATCCTTCGCCATCATATAGTTCACCGTGATATGCTTACCGATGTCTCGGATGAAGTTGAGGAAGCTGTAGTCCTTCATCCAGTCGTAGTTGTTGAGGAGTAGCGCCTTATTGGGAGCGTCAGACTCAAAGTCGAGGAAGTGCCCCAGCTGCCGACCGATGCACTCCTGATTGTGTCGGAGCGTATCCATGTCTAGTAGGTTGCGCTCTTGGGACTTCATCGAGGGGTCGCCGATCATACCGGTAGCTCCACCCAGTAGAGCTATCGGTCTGTGTCCAGCACGCTGCAAGTGTCGTAGCATCATCACGCCGACGAGGTGACCGATGTGGAGCGAGTCAGCCGTCGGGTCAAAGCCCACGTAGGCCGTCGTCAGATGCTCCGTGAGTTGCTCTTCGGTGCCTGGCATGATATTATGAATCATCCCACGCGCCTTCAGTTCGCTAATCAGTGAGGAGTGGCTCATAGTTATTCTTTTGTGTTACTTAGATCACAAAGGTACGAATTATTAGTAGCTAATAGACGCTTCCTCCCTTGGAACCGAAAAGTTCCTCCCTTGGAACTGAAAAGTTCCTCCGCTGGAACTAAAGAGTTCCTCCCTTGGAACTAAAAAGTTCCAAGAGGGAAACTGTTTTTGGAACTCGTATGTATAAGTAGTAGAGTACAATACAGTCGATGAGGAAAGCGACTCCTCCTCAGCCACTCTCCCAAACTCTCGAGACGACAATGGGCGGACTCACTACATGGTGAGCCCGCCCGCATTATTGTTGTCGATGTTATATCGATCGGTCTAGCACTATCGCTTCATGCGTCGTGCCAGTGAAGACGCTGAACTGGTAAAGTCCTCGATAGGGCTGAAGCTGAGACCCGTGATGATGGTCCCCTCATCTATCTGAACCATGACGCCCTCCTGCTCGTTGATATAGGTGGGCAGTAGGATGGATCTCGTCTTGTCATAGACAAATCCACGACGCTCCAAGCGGTCTATGAGCGATGGAGAGCGGAGTGCCTTGAGATCTGTACAGATGACCATCGCTGCACCATAGAGCGACTCGTCATTGTCACTAGGCCACAAGATAATGGTCGGGAAGTACTTGCTACGTGTCTGTACGGCTGGGAAAGGCATATCAGCGGCAAGCTCCGGAAGAACCGTTGCCGTGTAGTCCTGATCGCCATACTTCTTCATGATATCCTCCATCTTCTCCTTCTCAAAGCCAAAGAGTGGCATCGGGAAGTCTACCTCCTCATAGGGGAGAAGTTGCTCTATATCACTATTGGTATAGTACTGGATACCTGGGCGGAAAGTCTTTTTAGCCTCGGCGTCCTTAGGGATATTCATATCTACGTTGGCAATGAGCTTGATGCTCTTGTCGTAGTAGATGGGGTTGCCCTCCTTGTCCTTGAGGCCTGTAGGCTTGAAGCCCTGAGCCTTCAGGTAAGCGTCAAGCTGCTCAGGCGTGGGACGATGGAGCGTGTCGCAGGAGATCTTGCTCTCCTCGAGGAAGTGATTCGTATTGAGATCTAGCCAATAGGTCACTTCGGTGTACACCTCGTGTCCCGTCTTGAACTTGAAGACGCCCTTGTCAGGCTTGCTCGCCTCGGCATCGAGTGTGTGCCCCATACGAGCCTCAAAGAGCTGAACCATCTCTAGCGTAGCTCCGTAAGGTAGGAGCGGCATCCAGATGCCAGTAGTCTGATCCTGAAGGGGATCGACACGTAGCCAGTTGCTCTTATTGTTGTCGTTGTTAGTCCACCAGAAGATCGGCTCGGTCTGCTCACCATCCACGAGGATGACTGAAGAGACACGGCTACCGCGTGGTGCGCTGATGTAGATCTCCTCCGAAGCCTTAGCGGTGCGAAGGTTGCTCTTGACGAAGCCGTTGTTGAGCAGATACTCATCGATGAACTGCTTGGCACTCTCTTGCGAAGCAAACTTTACGCGAGCCACCTGATAGTGACTGTTCTTGTCAAAGTAGTAAACGATCTCTTGTACTGCCTTAGTGTCTTGAGGCGTAGCGGTCAGGGTCATCAGCTCGTCTGAGCGCTCGACCTTGTTACCGCGTCCCTCCTCGATCTGCGTCACCTCGTCGAGGGTGATGCCGTAACGCTCTATGGGGAGCATCCACTGCGAGATCTTCTCGGGCTCCTGAGGCGTGTCACCGCCCGTGATGGGGTTGTCCCAGCCACAGCTAGTGAGGGCGAATAGTCCTGCTACGAGGAGCAGGAGGGTTGATGTGATTCTTTTCATAGGGGAAACGTTTTATAGTTAAACTGTTTAGTGTATTGGTCGCATCATCTGCGTAGTGTGTTGATGGCAGCGATGAAGAGTATCTTGCCCGTCTCGGGGTGTACGATAGAGGCAAAGAATGGTCTGTCGAAGGCGATGCTACGAGGCTCAAGCGGATCACCTACACCAGGCTCCACGGCTCCTATAACCGTTGCAGCGGCTCCCTCGACGCCTTTCTCATTCCACTGGAGTGTCGCTTGGTGGTATAGGCGGTTTTGTCGACCTGACTGCTCGCTCATCTGCTGCGCTAGAAACTTCGGGTCAAACATACGGCTGAGCTCCGTGAGAGGTACTCCCAGCGTCTTGCATAGTCCTAGCCCCATCAGCTCAGGCGTCAAGTCTAGCGTGGGGATCCCAGCGTTCAGGCGGGGCAGGCGTATATCTAGTGCATAGCGCTTGCCAGCCGTGGTGAATTTGCGTAGCTCTTCGGGCGTCGGCAAGCTCTGGGAGAGCGGTAGCGTACGATCTTTCGGTAAGATGAGCAGCATGCGAAATGGCGTCTTACCATACTTTTGCAACTCCTCACTAGCTTGTAGTCCAACCGAAAGCGCCTCAAAGCGATCATCGGCAAAGTAGTCGATGGAGGTGTCATTGTAGATAGACATCATCATAGCAGGCTCCTCCTCGCCAGTGCCATTGGTGAACTTGCCCGCCTGGGTCTGCTCTTCGCTCGTATCCCATTGCCACGCAGCTGCAAAGAAGGCGGTATTAACTAGGAAGGCAAGCGGGTCTTGCTCCCCAGCACGACTAGGGTCGAGCATATGCGGTATCTTGCCGTAGGTCTTGCGACTGATCCAAGCATTGACCGCCTCGTAAGAGGCTGGATCGCTGAGGTCGAGCGTCGCTGTTGGAGCGCCAAAGAAGTCATAGAGTTGCCGTGGGTAGGACTCGATCAAGTGACTTTGATACTTTGAGGAGACCCAAAAGCTATTGGACGGGAAGTAGCAGGCGTATTCACCCGCACTACACATCACCGCGTTGAGCTGCTGATAGTATCTTGCTACAGAGGCAATGCTCTGTGTAGCGGATAGCTTCAGTGCCGATCTGTACTCATCGAAAGCCTCGTCCGACAGACCCACCGCATTCATCCCGAGAGCTGTCTCAATAGAGATCGGTGAGAGCACGAGGTTAGTACTGGCAGCCCGATTGTCCAGAAGAGCCCCAAAGAGCTTAAGGCTAAAGGCATTGCCAGCCTCTACCAGTGGCATGCTCTCTGCGGGCAGAGAGGCATGAGACATGTTAGGGGTCTTAGGCATAGGCGTACCAGCTGCGGGAGCCTTGCCGCCAACTAAGAAAGTGATAGGACCCTCCTTGGGGTCTCGCAGCTCCTCGTCACAAGCGCTCAGTGTGACAAGTGCCACCGCAAGCGTTAGGACTAAGCCAAAAGTCAAACGATACTTCATAGGTTATACTAGTTAGTTGTTGCAAACAAGCCCCCCAGCTCTGTCGGGGGGGCTTGTCGCATTTATAGCGTTAGCAGTCTTACTTGGAGATTACCACCTTGAGCGTGGTTTACCCCATTAGTAGTAGAGGCAAGACTCCTTTGTAGCTGGCTAATAGAAGTACCCCCCTTTTGGTACATAAATATTCCAGAATTTATTTACAGCCCTAAGAGGGTAGTAGGGTTGATATACGATCTTAGTAGCCCCAGAGCAATCGGTCGTTTCACTTCGCGTAGAAATAAACTGAGACTGAGAATAATTGGAGAAAGCTGAAATGTAGAAGTCGTTATAAACTCTCGTCACAGTGCCATCTTTCTCATTTTGAGAATAGGTAATGACATTGGTAAAGTGTATAGGACTTGTCTCTTCGGTGAACTCAACCTTTGCAGGTCTACGTTTAGTCGGCTTATCTCTCAAGTCACAGGACGTAAACACCTGATCTAGGATGCTATACTCTCCGAAGAGTTTATAAGAGCCTGGAGGAATAACGACTAATTGCTCTGTGAGTGCTGTTCCATTGGAAAGAACATATTCGCTTGTCTTATCGCAATCTTTAGCATGCCCATTGACCACAAGAAAGCAACGATTCTTGTGCACGAAGAGGTCTTTATCCGTTTTATTCGTTACCGTGAAGGCAGCATTTCCTCCTTGAGCCCAAAAGTCGTACTCTATAAAGCAATTCGCATCCTCATAGACAAGCTTATCAGCCGTCTGTCTCATGGGAGATGTCGACTTTACTGATGCTACTTGATAATAGGTCGTTGCACAAGATGAGGAGAGCAACAATACAACAAAAGCAAGTAGGATAGAATGTATTTTAGTCATAGTCATGTATTGAGAGTTATTTCTTACTTGGAGACTACTACCTTGAGCGTGAGGATGGCTCCGTCTGCGCTCTCGGCATGTACGAGGTAACTACCCACTGGCAGCTCAGGTAGCGCGTAGTGCGTGCCACCATCGGTAGCGTGCATGATCATCTCACCCTGTAGGCTGTAGAGCGTGATCTGTGCCAGAGGAGTCTCTGAGACGATCGCTCTCAGGTCAGCGTCGTAGTAGATGCTAGTAGCCTCTGCAGTCGCAGGAGCAAGGATAGCGGTCTCGTTTGTAACGATCCAGCCGTTGCTCTGTGCAGGTGCGATGTCAGCCTCAACAGTGCCTGGGTTCTCGCTGATGTTGAGCTGCTTAGCCCACTCGCGATTGTTGTCATGTACCTCCACCTCTGAGACATTGGGGAGTGCCTTGATCAAACTATTGAGTGCTGCGGCAGGCATCATGTTGTTTTGCAAGAATAGTCCCTGTAGCCCAGCGTAGTTGGTGATCTTAAGCTCGCTGATCTGGTTGTGATCGCAGTAGAGCATCTGCACCGCCTTCAGAGCCGACAGGTCGAGCTGCGTGAGCTTGTTGCGGCTACACTTGAGCCAGACGACCGACGGATTGTGCGAGAGGTCTAGCTTGGTGAGCTCATTGCCCGAGCAGGTGAGCCAGAAGAGGTTCTTCTGATGCTGTACATCTAGCTCTGTGAGCTTATTGTCGTCGATCCACAGGGTATTCAGCATAGGCGACTGTGAGAGGTCGATCGCAGGGATCTGATTGCCTCCGCAGCGCAGGTTCATAAGCCCTGTAAGCGGTGTGACATTGAGGCTAGAGAGCTTATTGTTGCCTAGGTTGAGCCACTTAATGAGTGGCGTCACCGTCAGGTCGATAGCTGTCAGCTCATTGTCCTGTAGGTACAGGCTCTCGAGCTTAGGCAGAGCTGAGAGATCTATCGTAGCGAACTTATTGCTAAAGAGCGTCAGATCTGTGATGATCATCTGCTCATCGAAGGTGATCTTAGAGAGCTTATTGCCTGGAGCGTAGACCTTAGAGAGGTTGGGCAGTCCAGTGAGCGTTAGCTCTGTGAGCTCGTTGTAGGCACAGTTTAGCTCAGCGAGGTCGTTGATACCCGTCAGGTCTAGTGTCGCGATGCGATTGCTGTCGCAGTCGATCGTGTTGAGCGGAGCTGTCTTAGGCAGCAGTAGCTCAGTGATCGCATTGTTAAAGCACTTGAAGCTCGAGAGACTGCTCATCTTCGATAGATCGAGCTTACCTGGGATAGCGTTGCGACTGATGTCAAAAGCACGCATCTTGGTACACTCCGAGATGTCGAGTGGCTTGGAGATAAGATTCTCCGAGCAGTAGAGTGCTACGAGTGCTGTGTTCTTTGTCAAGTCTAGCTCAGAGAGCTTGTTGTTGTTACAGAAGAGCTTAAAGAGCTTAGGCGCATTGGTCACATCAAGAGCCGTGAGGCCGATATTGTTCGCCTGAAGAGCGAGGATATCATCTCCGTAGATCTTGATCGTGTTGCCAAGAGGAGTATTGGTGATCTTCTTAAGATCCTCGTACTCGACCTTGTTGCCATCGCCCCAGTCGATAGAGAATTTCGTCCCCTTAAGACCACCCGCGGTAATCGTGATCGGCTTGTCGGTACTCTCTACAGTCATGACGATCGCAGCCTCCTCCTCAACAGGAGCTATAGCCTTGGCGATAGCACCTGGATTGACGGAGAGCTCCTGCATACGGGTGTCTCCATAGATGTCGATCGTGTTGTTGTAGTCAGAGGACGTACCTGTACCGATGAGAGACGAAGTGGTCAGGAGGTGCCAGTCACTAGTGGCTAGCTCCTCAGCCTTCGCTGCATCCTTAGAATAGCCTGCGAAGGTTGTCGGCTTGACAAAGTGCTCGCTGGGGGCATCTACTCCAGAGATGGAGTTGAGAGCCTTAGTGCCAGCAGGCAGGAGCAGGTCGGGAGTAGTCTCAGCTGCGTTATTAGCAACGCACTGAGCAATAGTGTTGTGTGCAAAGATGCCGTCGGCCGTCATCACGACACCGCCACCCTTGAAGCCTGTACAGTTGTAGATCAGGTTACCTACGAGCTTGCTCGTGCCGAGTGTCCATACGGCACCACCTCCGCGATTTGCCAGAGTAGGATCCTCGTAGATGGGATCGTCAGCAAAGCAGTTGTATAGGATATTGTTTTCGATCGTAGATGCGCTAGCAAAGATAGCACCGCCACGCATAGACGTACAGTTATATATCTTATTCGCCTGCAGTGTAGCGTCCTCAGCGTAGATAGCACCACCAGAGCCACCGTAGCTATTGGTGATCTCACACGCTCTGACCGTAGAGCCTATAGCTCTGATGGCTCCACCCTGATCTAGAGCGATACAACCATCAAACGTAGAGTGCTCTACCGTACCCTGCTCGATATAGATGCCCGCGCCAGAGGCTACGCCGTTTGGCATAGAGACCATATTCTTGGAGAAAGCGCAATTCTTGACCAGTGCCTTGCCATCGCCCTTAAGTATCGCAACGGCACCGCCTAGATAAGGCCAAGTCGTCCCTGTAGGCTCTACCTTGGTGTAAGCGTAGTGCTCAGTGATGTCGCAGTTAAGTAGAGCTACATTGCCAGAGGCGTAGAGCGCTCCACCACAAGCCTTGACATTCCACACATCAGCATTGGCGCCCTTGAGGGTAAAACCGTCGATCGTGGTGCGCTCGGTAAAGGGCGTAGCACTATAAAGGACGTGATTGGAGTTACCCTCATTGCCAGTGATCTGCCACTCCTCGCGTACCTTAGAGCCTGCGCCCTCGACACGTGTCCAGACGTCAGGAACATCATCGTCAGCTGAGAGGATCGTCTCATTGGTACGATAGCAGTTGCCGATCATCTCTGTGGCAGTACGGTCGTCACGAGTCGTCTCATTGCCCGCAAAACCTCCGTAGAGGGATACTCCCTCCTTAAGTATAAAGGCGTAAGAACGCTTCTTAGAGGTCTTGATGAGCTTGGTCGGATGATAAGTGCCCTTAGCGACCCATATCTCGTCACCAGCGGAAGAGGCGTCGATCATAGCTTGCAGATCGCTCGAGGCATTGCTCCAGGAGCTACCATCACCGCTACCAGTCGTTGAGACGTAGCGAATGGCTGCTTGCTGGGGAGCTGTGCCAGGCTCGGGATCGCCGTTTCTGACACAGTAGACCATCGCCTTCCAGCCTGGGGAGTTAGATCCGTTGAAGAGAGCTACCGACAGGCAACCATCCGCAGCGGTAGAGGTGACGGTAAAGCGTGGATTGGCTGGCGTACCCTTGACAGTCATGATCGGGTCTACATCCTTAGGCCAGTCGTAGTAATACTCGCCATCTTCGTTTGGCCCATTCCATAGCGGGATAGCCCCATTGTAGAAGCGCAACTCGTCATACTGCCCTATCTCTATCTGCTCGAAGACGATGGTGATGTGGGAGTTAGAGTTAAGTGGCTTGAACTGTACGATGGTCATGGAGTAGTTGCCCCTCATGCCCCTGTCGGGGCCACCATCGTCGTAGTAAGGACGTGGTAGACCAGCTTCGACAGTGTAGTCGTAGACGGGTCCCTCACTGCCAGTGTGGAAGATTTGTCCCCCTTGCTTCTCCTGAGCCGTCACCCCGAGGGTGGCTAGGAGGTAGAGGAAGAGAAGAGGTAGTAGTCGTTTCATACGATAATGTGGGTTGATGTTTAGTGATTTGTGGCGAGCGGTCGGGAACTAGCGTTTGCGATCGCCCTTCCTACAGGTCACAGGGCAAATATACTTATATTTTCCTTATGGCTACTCGATGAGGCAGAAAAGGTTAAATTTCAAGTCTCGGCCTCCATTGAGTAGATCGAGCCAATCCCCTATCTTTGACACCTTTGCCCCCCTACCCCGACATCGTGCGAAAGCGTCTCGAAATATCCGCGTAGGAATTTTCAAATCTCCACATGGAAAATAAAAACTCTCCACGTAGGCGAGAAAAATCTCTTCGGAAGAATCAAATGAAACTTCGGAGGAATCAAATGAAACTTCGGAAGAATTTTTTCTTCCCCACGTGGGAAATAAAAAACATCCACGTAGGAATTTGAGAGTTCCCACGTGGATGCCGATTTAGACGTTGCAGACCCTCTCTCGTCTCCTCGAGCTCATCTGCGAAATGGACGGGCTACTTGAGCTTGAAGTAGCAGATGATCGGCTTGTGGTCAGAGATCTCTGCGGTGCGGTCTACGTAGGCGGCACGCGCCTCTATCTGGTCGCTGTAGAGCATGTGATCGATCCGTACGCCGATGAGCGACTTAAAGTAGTAGCTGTAGTTGGTCCCTCGCCCTGTCGTGGCGATCGCATCGTGCAGTCCCATCGAGAGGCGATGGTGTGTGTAGGAGATCGGTGTGTCGTTAAAGTCGCCACAGATCAGCACGTAGGGCGACTCCTGATAGTTGACATCCTGATAGATCTGCTCGACCTGCTTAGCACGACGCTTGAAGGCTGGTGAGAAGCGCACTCCGAGGGCTTGGGTGAAGCCTTTGGGGTTGACTTCCTGCGCTAGCTGGAAGTAGTGCGCCTGCTCCTCTTTTGTAAAGCCAAAGGACTCTAGGTGTAGGTTGTACAGTACGAGCTTTTTCTCTCCAACAAGGATCGTAAAGACCGCTCCTCCGTTAAAGTCAGAGTGCAGATCTATGGGTCGTGTCGATAGGATGGGATACTTGGAGAGTACGATGAGGCGGCTGCCGTGATCCTTGACCGCATAGGCTGAGCTGTAGTAGGGGTACGCCTTGAGGATGCGCTGCAGACTCCGCTCAGACATGTACTTCGACTTGTTGGAGCTGAGCCATGCCTCTTGCAGACAGATGATGTCGGCATCGCTCTCGGCGAGATACTCCGTGGTGGGGTGGTAGTCGTGTGGGCCTAGCTTGGCAAACTGGAAGGCGTTGGCATTGAGACTCACCACTTTGATCCAGTTCTCCCGATCGATCGGGGGCGTCTGGCGTAGTCGTATGGGTGCGTACAGCAGGAGCGTGGGGAGGGAGACGAGCAGCATCACCGTATTGATCGCGGCGCGACTCCAAGCGCGGATGATAAACCAATAGATCGCCTGCAGCACGACCAGCACAAAGAGCAGAGGAAAGAGCAATCCCAGATAAGCCGAGAGGATAATGGTCGTCGGCGAGATATAGCGACTCAGCAATGCGCCCGCGAAGAGCAGCAAGAGGAGCAGATTACCAAAGGAGACGAAGGTGTGCCAGAAGCCACGAATCATACCCCAGATGGTACGTTTCCTTGCGGGCTGCTGCGGGATCTCCTGGCTTTCCTGGCTCTTTGGGCTAGCTGCTACCGGAGGTTTCGTGGTGCTATCCATAGGTTGAGAATGCATGATTAGTTGTGGTCTGACTGGTCAAGCCACTGATTGTTGTGCTCGATGAGCTGCTCCCGCTCTTCGTCAGATAGGCTCTGATAACCAGACTGCTGTACCTTGTCTAGGAGCTGGCGGTAGCGAGCTGTCTGGGCATCTTGTAGGGTCTCCTGCTGCCGTGCGGTGCGCTGTCGCCGGCGCTGGTACAGTCCTAAGCCACAGCCCCACAGGATGCCAGCGAGGTGAGCGATCAGCCCGCCTACGTTGTACCCGCCATAGGCGAGGAGTAGGAGGAGGAAGACGAAGAGCCCTACCTGCCACACACGGAGCGAGCCGATCAAGGGTAAGGGCATCTCTTCGCGAGGAGCCGAGCCGATCATATAGCCAACGAGTGCGATGACCGACGCGGAGGCACCCACGAGCGGCAGCCCCAGTAGGAGCACCCCGCTGCTACGTAGCAATGTGGTGAAAAGGACGAAGGCGCCTCCACCTACGATCGCTCCCCCGAGATAGCTCCAGACGAACTGTCGCCATCCGCTGAGGCGCAGCAGCATTTCACCAAAGAGCCACAGCAAGAGCAGATTGAGCAGGAGGTGCAGACCACTATTGTGCAGGAGCGTGTAGGTGACGATCGTCCAGGGGCGACGCCACAGAGCATCAGGCGAGCAGGAGAGGTAGAGCTGATCCACGACACTGCGCGTCCACTGCGTGGGTAGCGGTGCAGGTAGCTGACGAACGATAAAGTCCGCCAGCCAGAAGGCTACCAGCAGGAGCGTGATGCCCCACAGAACTTGCCGATTAGGATCTATACGACTCGCCAAACGCATTGTACAGCTTGCCTTGCTTGCGCCACAACAGTATGAGTAGCAGACCACCTAGCATGCCCCCCAGATGGGCAAAGTGTGCCACGTCGCTCTGTAGATTTGCCACGCCGAGAAGGAGCTCGATCACTCCGTAGCCGATGACAAAATACTTAGCTCTGATCGGTATGGGGATAAAGAAGAGATAGATCGCTGCATTGGGGTAGAGCCAGCCGAAGGCGAGGAGGAGCCCAAAGACAGCTCCCGAAGCACCTATCGTCAGGAGCTGATTGATAAAGAACCTCGTAGCCATGCGGGTGCCATCGGGGAAGGCGATCACCTCATAGCCCGCCACCTCTCGAACGGTCGTCAAGCCCCAGACGAGCTCCTGCGAGAGTGCTGCGGTCAGTCCGCAGACCAGGTAGAAGAGCAGGTACCGCTTAGCACCCCAAGTGCGCTCGATGGTCGTGCCAAACATAAAGAGCGCAAACATATTGAAGAAGAGGTGCGTGAAGCTCCCGTGAAGGAACATATAGGTCAGTGGCTGCCAGATGTGAAAGTCCTGAGCCGTCACATAGTGCAGCCCGAGGAGTCCCGTCAGATCAATGCCCACTCGGGGCAGTACCTGCTGAGCAATGTAACAAAGCACATTGATGATGAGCAGATTGAGTGTCACGGGCGGGATCTGTATCCGAGGTGATGTATTGAATGAGTGCATAGGCGTTGTGTTCTGATCGTTGCGTTGTATAGCGTATTAGTACCAGCCACTGCCTCCGTAAGAGGGCAGGCTGTGCTGCTCCCACTTGAGGTCACGGAGTAGGGAGGCGTTGACTCCAATCACCAGGTTGTACGACTTGTAGGCACCGAGCGGGATGACACTCGCCGTCAGAGACCAGCAGTGCAGGTCTCGCGTGATATTGATCGTCATACCTGTCAGCTTCTTCAGGTCGAAGTTGTAGTTGGCGTCAAAGGAGAAGTTCCAGTTTGGCGTAGGCTGTAGCTGTCCGCGGAAGGAGAGGTTTTGGGTAAACTTGTACTCAAACTCCCGTCGGTGCGTATTGAACTTCTGTCTGTCTTGGACCACATTGACACTATAGTTGAAGGAGAAGCTCCACGGCACGTCAAACTTCAAGTAGCCGTCGTCGTCCCAACTATCTGCCTGGCCGTAACTACTGCGCGGGGCACCACCTGGAGGACCGCCCAGCCCCATCTCGTCGGCTCCTGGCCTACCGCCCATCGCCATCGGGTCATCCGTAGGCGACTTGGCAGTCTCATCGTCTGCAGCAGACGACTTCTTTTTCTTATTAAAAAGCTTACCGAACCAGTTACCGATCTTCTCAAAGGTCTGCGGGGTAAAGGTGTAGTTAAAGCTCGTACCCGTACCTAGGAAGGCTCCGATGCCATGCCCATTGAACAGGCGCAGCTTGTCCACACGGTAGGGCCTCACGTTGCCCTGTGGGTCTGTGTAGTAGTCCCATTCGTAAGGATCAAAGGAGGCGGAGAGCCGCAACACGAAGGTCTTCGTAAGCCTTAGCGCAATGTTGGTGCTGAGGTTGCTCCAGCGGAAGGAGTCCGCAGCCATATTGTAGGAGAAGCGAAGACCAAACTGATCGATGAGCGAGATCTTCTTAAACTGCTCCTCCACGTCTGTCGAGTCACTCGGCAGGCGCCACTTCATCTCCACGTTGTTGTCAAAGGAGAAGTTGATCGCTCCCATCTTGCCTCGTCCTGGGTAGCCGAAGATGCCTCGCTCGTAAGGCGTATAGATGAAGTTGTGTGCCTGCCCCAGTGTATCGACATAGTCTATCTCGCGATAGTAGCCCCAGAATGGATCGCCAAAGTCCGGAGCATACGAGAGTGATATAGAGGGCGTCAAACGATGCCGGATCATCTGTACACGATCGCCAAAGAGCTTTTGCCACGGCTTGTAAAAGCCGTAGAGCGTCGTACTCATCGAGAGCGACGCACTGAAGTTGTTCAAGTGGTAGAAGCCGTAAGTGGTATCAGCATCGACGATGCGCTGCTGCGCCTCGTCCCACTGCTTCTCCACGCGCGAGGTGTACCAGTAGGCCGTATAGCTGATCGAAGGAGAGATCTTGATATAGTTAAAGAGATCGAAGGAGGCGGAGATAGGTATCGAGTGCTGCATACCATTGCGCCAGTCCTTGACCAGATTGCTCTTGAGGATCAGATTCTCCTTGGTAGTGATGCTGTTACGTAGCGAGCCGTTGTAGCTGAGGGAGATCTTCTCGTACCAACGCTCCTTGCCGACGCGGTTCTTTCGCTTGAAGGGGTAGATCGTCGAGAGCGAGAGCGAGAGGTTCGGCAGGGTCACACTGATGGTCGAGTCTCGCGAGCGCTGATCAATGTTGAAGGCGCCCGTCAGCGAGAGTGGTATGCCCGCAAAGCTCCGGCGGTAGCTAATGCTAGAGCCCTTAGTATTCTCAGCGCGTCGCTGATGGTTGTAGACCGCTTGGGTAGCATTGTGGTTGTAGCTACTGGTCGAGAAGTTGACCGACGCTGAGAAGTTGCGTAGCGGATCCGCTTTGGGGTCTTGTGAGTGAGTCCATCTGAGCGATATATCCTGTGAGCGACTGTAGGTCGAGGGGATGTCTTTGTCTCCCTGCACCGTCGATATGTAGCTCGCCTGAACGCTACCGTTGTACTTATAGCGCTTGCGATAGTTTGATGCCGCATTGACCGCCCAGGAGCCGTTCGTATAGATATCGCCCGTGAGCGTCAGATCCCAGTAGTCGTTCAGATTGAGGTAAAGACCTCCATGCGTCAGGTACAGCCCTCGTGACTGGTCGATACCGTAGCTCGGCATGATGATGCCGGAGGTCTGCTTCTCATTGAAGGGGAAGAAGGCAAACGGCAACCCGATGAAGTAGAGCGGCACGTCGGCCATGACTAGGTAGACAGGCCCCGTGACGATCTTGTCCTCAGGCTTAGCCTTGGCACGAGTCAGGTTGATGTAAAAGTGCGGATGGTCGTGCTGGTCGCAAGTGGTGTAGCGACCATCCTTGAGGTACATCGTATTGTCTTTGAGACGCTTCGTCTGCGTAGCCGTCAGATAGCCCTCGCCCTGCTGGGTTGTCACGTCTGTGATGAAGCCTTGACCTGTCTTGAAGTTGTACTTCATCGTCGTACTCTCAAACTTCTGATCCCCATCGGCAAACTTTGGCTTAGCGGTCGGCTGGCCTAGACTATCCAGGACATACTGCGCATAGACCTCAGAGCTGTCGGAGACGATCTTAAGGTAGTTTGCCTCGATGCTCATCGTCTGATACTTGACCTCGCTCGGACCGAAGAAGTACATCATATTATTGCCCGTCATGACGAGCGAATCCTCTGCAGAGAAGGTCACAGGCGCCTCTAGCTTAAAGAGCTCGACCGAGTCGCTCTCTGCGACAGGCGTCTCAGCGTTACTAGCTAATGTGTCAGTAGCCGTAGGCGTCAGCGTCGTATCCGCCTTGATGGCGAGGCTGTCGACGGTCGTTGCCACGGAGTCTGTCTCTGGGGGGGTGGGTAGGGTATCCAGCAGGCGGGTTGTATCTGCCGACAGATCTGCCACAACCGTGTCTAGCTGCTCCGTCGGCGATGGTGTAGCTGCGGGCGGCTCAGTACGTCGCACCTGCGTGGCACACGACACGACCGCCACGCCTACGCAGAGCAGGAGGAGCAGTCGCAAGAGCGAGCGAGGGACTATGACAGAGCTAGACATGTGCTATAATAACGCGAGCTGGCTTGTGATGATACATCAACCGCTGGCAAAGGTACTAAATAGTGACGTGCAACGGCATACCGCTCACGGCCTACTTTGAGCTACTCGTGTAGTTGTCTGCCAGTAGCATGTACGTTTAGTCGTGGCTTTTTTTGTAGTTACAAATGTTTTTACTACTTTTGAAGCAGAAAGGGATTGCCTGTGTACTTTCTTAGGACTTTTCCCCCCTGAGTGAGCGAAGGCTTCCTGAGCAGGTTGTTTCTTTACCGAGAGACGACTTGCGAGAGTTTGCTGTCGGATGCCTAGAGCTATCTCACTTCATTGGGTCTATTCATATAGCCCATCTTGGGGAAGCCTAGCCGACAAGCTCTTTCGGATACACTAACCTAAGAAGATTCCTATGGCACTATTCAACCCGCCTGAGCATCTCTCTTGTCATCACTACGCAACGCATGCCAATAGTGGCTGGATTCTTGTCGATGGCACTGAGCAGCAGCTATATCAAGGGGAGACTGAGTACCACTCTATCCTCTTCTGCACAAAGGGTTCTATACGTCTTGCTACCGGAGATAATCTGTGCGAGCTACATGTGGGGCAGATGAAGTTCATCCCTCGCGGCTCCGCTGTATATGCTCACTTAAGTAGTGACGGAGAGTTGCTGAGTGCTTACTTTGACGTTATAGACTTCCTCTGCGACAAGCTCTCTCTGCTACAGCTCAAAGGCCTCAAAGAGATGGTCGCCTACGACCCCGACCCACTAGAGGTGCGGGGGGCTATACACTCACTACTCGCTACGCTCAGGATCTACCTTGAAGACGATGCTCAGTGCGCCTATCTACATGAGCTGAAGGTCAAGGAGCTTTTTTGGAATCTGCGTGCTTACTATAGCCGTGAGGAGCTGGCGGCTTTCTTATTTCCCGTACTGGGAGTGTCGAAGTTTCATAGTGATGTGGTCAATGCCTTCACGTGCAATGCCAAGGTCTCTGACCTTGCAAAGCGACTCTATATGGCTACATCCACCTTTTACAAGCAGTTTAGAGAGGAGTTTGGGGAGCCCCCTGAGCAGTGGATACGTACACAGAGCAATAAGCAGATCCTATTCCTCATCCAGGACTATGATCTCACCGTTGGAGAGATCGCGACTAAACTATCTTTCAGTTCGCTATCAACCTTCTCACGCTACTGCTCCCAAAACTTCGGCTTCGCGCCCACAGCCCTTCGTAAGGCTCTTCAGAGTGGAGTCACTTCCGAAGAGCTGCTGCAAGCCACTAACAAGGCGTAGAGACACTCGGACCACGACATCTACGTCGTCTGATCTCTAATCTCTAACTTCTAATCTCTAACCTCTAACACCTTTACATATCTTTACGGGGAAATTCGTCCGATTCCCTCCTTTCTCGAATATCCACGTGGAGAATCTCAAATCTCCACGTGGATATTTTTTATTTTCCACGTGGGCGTCAAACAATTCCTCCGAAGTTTCATTTGATTCCTCCGAGGAATTTTTTATTTCCTACCTGGGAAATAAAAATTCTCCACGTGGGAATTTCGAAATATCCACGTGGAAATCAGTTTTCCCCGACACGGCACCGTATCGATACGTAGTCGGATATAAATTGTTGTAACGACCCAGCGTTGAATTTGCTGAAGCAAAAGCGGGTTAGGACGCTAGAACTTCAGAAAAAAGCACTATATTTGCTAGGTCTAAGAGGACCATACGCGTGATCACTCACGTGATCCGCTCTCTAAGCAAAAACAATCAATCCAATTCACAATTAGCTATGAAAAGAGTACTAAAAGGACTCGCACTCGTGCCCTTGCTCTGGCTCTTGTTACTACCTCAAGTGGTGGCCGCTCAGGCACTACCCACGACACTGGTGGTCAAGACCACAGAGAGCAACGAGCTATGCTATGATCTGACCAAGATCAGCAAGATCACCTTCACTTCTGGGGCGATCAAGATCGAACGCAATGATGCTGGCAAGCACTTCACACCCGAGATGGTGTCTATGAGTGGCATCAACAAGCTCTTCTTTGCTCAAGATCGCAAAGATAACACAACCAACATCACATCGCCTCTCCTAGCTCCGACAGCAACTCTGAGCTACTACACGGTGGGACGGGAGATCCACATCGAGGGCTTCACAGCCAGCGATGAGACACTCTACATCTACACTGCCGATGGACAGCTGGTCGCACAGCAGGCCATCACCTCTACCACTTGCATCCTAGATGCTACTACATGGCCTAGCGGACTATACATCGCAACTACAAACGTACACAACACTCTCAAGATAACTCTCTAATGAAAAAGCAATTACTACACATTATCCTAGCTGGGCTACTCGCCCTCCTACCCTCGCTCGCCTTGGCTCAAAGCAACGAGCGCATGCTCATCTACTCCAAGAGCGGCGAGATACTGCCCTATCGTGTAGAGCATATCGATAGCATCAAGTTCCTCACGGACGACGTAAATCTCACGCTCAATCCGACAATCACACCACACCCAGATGGGACAACTGGCAAGATGAAGCTCAAGGTGGGCGACGTAGGTGGTGACGTCCGGAGCATCAAGGTAATCCTCCCGGAGAGCTTTATGATCGCCAAGATGAACGATATGCAGTGCCTCCGCCTCTTCACCCCAGAGATGGCTGCTAGTATGGGTGTCCAGATCTTTAACGTCGAGGGTGGCAAGGAGTACGACCTCGCTGGTATGCAGCAGGGCTATGACTACACGGCCCTCTTCCTCCCGTACGACGAGTTTGGTTGTCCAGGTAACGTCAAGCGCGTTGAGTTCAAAGTTCCCAAGGGCCCGCTCGCTGGCGACCCACAGATCAAGGTCGACTTCACAGACATCACGCCTAACGGCTACACAGCTACGCTAAAGCCCAATGCAGACGTCAAGGGTTACTTCTTCCTCAATGACCTGACAGATGCTAGCGCGAGAGACCAGATGATGCAGATGTTTGGCATCCCCGACCTCAAGCACTACATCGTACTATATGGTACAGACTTTGATACCCGCAAAGCTCACGAGGGTGAGTCTAAGAGCGTGATGAATGACTTTATGCCAGGCACGAGCTACTCAGTCTTTGTAGTCCTAGTCGATAAGGATGGCCAGTACTCCGACGTCCAAGAGTTTAAGGTTACGACAACTAAGAAGGGTACCTCAGAGACAGCTCATGTGAGCATCGAGGTTAAGGATATAACCAAGACGGAGGCGACTGTCGTAAACACACCTGACGAAAACACCTCCTCCTATCGTGAAACCATTGTCGAGAAGTCTCTGTACAACGAGGATGAGATGATGAAGTACTTAACAGAGACTCCCGAGAGCAGAGAATTACCCTATCACAGTGATGTATACACTTGGACTTGGGGCGATCTCAAGCCAGGCACCGCCTACTATGCGCTAGCAATCGCTCAGAACGCTGACGGCAAGTGGGGTCCCCTCGCCAAGGTCGAGTTTACTACGCTCTCAACCAATCAGACCACCACGCTACCTCTGGCATACCTCACTGAGTACAACGTCAATCCCGAGGGCACGGACTTCGTCACAACACAAGATCTCGATGTGAGCGGTTACTTCTCCTATGAGGACGCTGTGGATAAGTTTACTAACATAACCATCGCTGGAAAGAAATACCACCTCCCCAGCAAAGAGGAGTGGATGGCAATACTACCCGTTTCTGCAGAACCTGACCATGTAAGCTTTTCCGAGCAGCGGACTCATAGTGACATTCGCGAGGATGTAAGTATCGCAGGAGAAAGTATCTCTTCGACCAATGACTATCAGAGCAATGGCAATGGAAGTGTATATGCTCTTCGTTATAAGGGTACTAACTATGTATCCGCTTGGCGATATGAGTACACGACACTAAACGGAGGAAGAGTGATGAAGATCACTTGTCGCTCACTACAAACCAAGAGTACTTTGCCAACTTTAGAAGAGATCGCTGCTTCGGAGTTTTGGGACACTAACAACGGCGAAGACGTTGTTCGATACTTCCCCGCTGCAGGCTTTATTGATTCAGAGGACGAGCCCTTTGGAGAGTCTTCTGCTGGTTATTATTGGTCTTCCACCAAGCACAACATGTGGTACTCTTGGAATGCTCTCTTTGGTAAGGAGTATGCCTGTACATACCAAGGGGAATCATCTAATAGATTTTCCATACGCCTATTTGAAGATGCTAGCAAGTAAATCCTCTCTCATTGCTGCCTGATCAACGTCTCAGCGACAGCAAAACGTAAAGCGAAGGCTCAACCGCTTCCATTCAGCAGTTGAGCCTTCTCTCTTCTTGTCTCTATCCTATGATTGTTCTGCAGCAATTCTAGACAAAGAGGCTCCAGCCACCACCTATCATGATGACTGGAGCCTCTATAGTATTGGCAGAGAGGTCTTCTCTAGTAGACTCTCTCGCCTTAGCTGTACTCTTTACTAGCGAACGACCTTGAAGGAGGTGATTCCTTCGCTACCACTCACGGCGATGATATAGCTGCCACGTGGTAGCGGTCGCATATCTATCTCATGCTTCGTAGTAGACAGGAGCACCTCTCCAGAGAGACTATATAGCGTCACTGCCAGGAAGTCCCCGTGGATCGTACAGAACCCATCCTCTTGCGTTAGGGTGATAGCACTATTCGTGGGGATGGTAACAGCATTGCCCTTGACCTGCTCCAGCTTGATATCCGTGATTTGGAGACAAGCGTAGCGGTTCTGATTGATCGGTGATATGAGGTGCATTCCGATAGAGGAGACACCCTCGGGGATGTCTACTATAGCCTCGTAGCTTTGTAGCTCTATCACACCATCGTCATTGGCAGTGCCCGCAGGGATGACTATATTAGTCATCTTCGTTTGGTCTGTCGCGTTGTTGTTTCTACCCGTGGTGATCTCGATCGTCTCCTCAGAGATAGCACGAGCACGGAAGGTAATCTTGCAGCGCTTGTCCTTGTCAAAAGTGATAGGCGGAGAAATCAGCCACTCATCGGTAGCCACTACATAGGTAGGCGTAAGCGTAGGATTGATAACGTACTCTATGGCGTCGGCCACGTCGTTGAATATCTGTCCCGTAAAGTCACTATTAACAAACCAGCTCCAGCCGTCATGGTTACCATCGATGAGCCTCCAGCGCTTAGCATACTCCTCTCCCTCGAAAGTCTCCTCGACAGGAGGTGTGAGAGCAGGACCAGCTACGACCCAGTCGCTGTGTGTCGTACTTTCGCCAGCCTCGTTGATAGCCTTGATAGTATAGTAGTATCCCGAGAGCTCAGAGATGCTCTTGTCGCTGTAGCGGAGCTCCTTAACAGCCTTGGCAATGGGCTCTGTACTATCGGAGCGATAGAGATCGTAAGAGAGCTTGTCCTTATTGATAGTAGCTCCATGGGCTCCTACCTTGGGAGCTTGCCATGTGAGCAGCACCTCTTTCGATCCGTCGGCCGTCATCAGCTCTATATCTGTCACCTGAGCGGGTGCGTCTAAGCCTACCCATAGAGATATGGAGGTACGCTCGCCTTCGCCAGCTTCATTGAGAGCAGAGACCGTGTAGAGATACTCGCCAGCCTGTGGCACCTCTTTATCCTCATACGTGAGGAGCTGATCAGGAGTGGCATCGGCAAAGGAGTGGATCTCTACGCCATTGCGGTAGAGCTTGACAGAAGAGAGTGCTGAGAGGGGCTTACCTGAGAAGGTCTTAGCGGGATTCTTCCACTGAACAGTGGCTACCAGCGCACTATTGACATCAGCCTCTGCGACTAAGTCAGACACAGCTGCAGGAGCCTCATTGCCACCCTGAGCGAATGGTATAAAAAGTGCTTGTAGCAGCGCTTTTTCGCCCACCTTGCCAAATGGCTTGACCATAGGAGTAGCAGGCGTAGAGAGGTCAAAGCGTATCAGCTGAGCATTCTTGTCACTCATCGTAGAGGTCGTGGCGACCCAGTAGAGGAGATCGCCGTCTGTACGGTCGAACTCAAGCGACTGATTGCTCAGTACACCTCCTAGCTGAGGATCGATCACCTCTTCGAGCTTACCACTAGCGGGGTCTATCTTATTGAGTACCCCAGCGGAGGTAAGTGTGTAGAACTCCCCACGACTATTTACCGCTAGAGGACCACAGCTAGACTCCAACTGGCAAATCTCCTTAAAGGCTCCAGTCGCTAGATCTACCTCAACCAGTCTGGCACTCCCCGCAGAGAATGTCGTGGCATACATCTTGTGCGTCGTATAGTCGTAAGTCATATCGAGCACCCGTGCACCAAAATCCTCGGGATCTGCCCATCGGCCGATGTTTTTGCGCTCCTTAGTGCGTACATTGTAGGAGATAAACCACTCAGGACGTGGTCCTCTCTGACTGGTGTAGACGTAAGTGCAGGCGTAGATGATACCATCACAAGCTGCTCCAGCGTAGACGCCCTCATCGTTGCCGAAGGTGAGATCACTCTGAGTCTGCTCAGGCTCATCTAGGTAGAAGTGACCGAAGCCGTACTGCCCAGCACCAAACTGCTGATTGCTCTGGAAGAATCCGTACGCTATGCGATGAGGAGCTTCAGATGTAGGCCTCTTCTCACCACTATAGGGCTGAGGCTTCTCCTCACCATACTTCTCTATATTCATAGAGTAGACGGGCCACCCCTTGGCAGTAGCTATAGCTACCTCATCTTCGTAGGCAAAGTTGCCCTCTAGATCCGTTATCTCTAGCAGATAGATGCCCTGTGGGTTAAGACCCATGTAGTCATCCCAATCATCTGCGGCAAAGGCGCGATACTTTGGTAGCGCGCTCAAGAGCTGTACCATCGCATCCCCCTTGATCTTATTGCGCTGTATCTCTAGATGCCCTAACCTGTTGTTAGTAGCTAGCTTGATCCCCTCAATATTGTTATTAAAGCAACTAAGCTCTTGCAGCAGCGGACAGTGCGACAGGTCTAGCGTACCAGTCAAGAGATTCTCTCGACAAACGAGAGAACCCAAGTTGGCATTGTGACTCAGGTCTATAGAGACAAGCTTATTGCCCCAGCAACTAAAGTCTGCTAACTGAGGAAGACCACTGAGGTCTATCGACGTCAGATGGTTAGAGCCGACGTAGAGACGCACCAAGTTGGGCAGTTCCCCTAGAGTGATTGAGGTGATCTCATTGTCATCTACGAGGAGCTGCTCTAGACTCAGAGCCTTGCTTGCATCGACAGAGAGGAGTTTGTTGCTAGAGCAGTCTAGCTTCTTGACCTTGCCTGTGATAGTAATCGTCGACTCCTCTAGCTTATAGTAACCAGGTGAGTCGTAAGAGGCTCCCGTGACCGTGACGTCTCCGTCGGCAGTCATATTCAGACCGATATATTCGTCCTTTTGCTTTGCAGAGACGAGAACGATCTGCTCCACTTGCAGCGGATCACCCTCCTCGCTGATAGAGAGGAATGCGTCATCCCACACTTTTACGGCTTGGTAGAGAGCCTTGCTCCCGATGGGGACGAAGAGATTCATCTTATAGTTGGGAAACATCACACCAAAAGCTCCCGTCTCAGCTACGGGTGGCTCCACTGCTCGAATGTGAAACTCTTTGAGCTCCTTACAGTTGTCAAAAGCCCCCACGTCGATTGTCTTAATGGTCGAGGGGAGGTAGACCTTCGTAAGCTTTACCGCAGAGGCACAGAAGCTATTAGGTATACCGACGACTCCCTCCGAGATTATTAGCGTCTCTAAGCTTTGTGTACTCTCGAAGGCTGACGGCTTGATGGTGGTAACCGTCTTAGGCGTCTGATAGCTAGCACGCTCTGCAGCGGCTGGATAGACGAAGAGAGTCTCTTTTGCCTTGTCAAAGAGAACCCCCTCATCGGTAGTAAAAGAGGCATTGAGCGATGATACAGAGATGCTCTTAAGGCCTGGACACCCACCAAAAGCTGCGTCGCCGATGCTCTCGAGGGCCCGCCCTAAGCGCACATCTTGTAGCTTACTGCCCCAGAAGCAGGTCTTGCCGATACTCTTTAGGGTAGAACTCTCTGGGAGCGATATCAAACCCGTTTTGTAGAATGCCATCTCGCCTATAGACTCAAGGCTATTCGGCAGGTTGATCCGCTCCAAGAGGTAGCAGCTCATAAAGACTTTAGCATTTATCTTCTGAAGTCCTTCTGGCAGGGTCACCTCCTTAAGAGCACTACACTTAAAGAAGCAGGAGGCTCCAATCGTTGTGATATTACGAGGTAGTGAGAAGGTCTCAAAGTGCTTGTTGCCATAGAACTTATAGCTGGGCAGTGTACCCTCTGGAGCTCCCTGCGAGTTAACAAAGTCTGCCTGCGAGAGGTCTACATGCTTGAGCGATGATAGGCCATCGAGTGTGCCGAGGTCGGCATCGTTGAGGACGCCCCGGACGATAAGTGTCTCTAAGCTCGTACTGCCCGCCAGCTGATTGGCAAGCGTGCCAGCCTCTGTGATCGTCACCTCTAGACGCGTGTCTTGAGCCACAGACCTCTGTGAAGAGAAGAGGAAAAGGCTCCACGCCATGATCAGAGCTACGATCCAAGCTCTGGATAGGAGTATTTGTTTACTCATAATTATAGTGGTTTAGTTAGTTGGTGACATGACTACAGGTATAGCAACGCAAGCTATGCCTCCTATGAGCCAAAGATACACTTTATTTTTTATGGTAGAGGCACCTTACTCCGCAATTCTCACGAGCAATCGCTGTGAGGACGTAAGGCTATCCGTCTCATCGAACTACTTAGTTTACTGAATCTATGAAGGATAAGTAGGATACACGTGACGACCTGCAGAAGACTTTACGTGCAGCACGTCCGAGGAGAAAACGACAAGAGGGAGCGCCGAACCAATGCTCGACACTCCCTCTCCTATTGTTACTCTGAGCTAAGACGAGTGGAAGAGGCTCTATCAGTCCTCACGCGCTATAGTACCCGATCACATCAAGTGATGGACTACCATAACTCTCTGTCTCGTCGACGCTCTTGCGAGGCTACTCCTCCTCGGCTGCCTTCTCAGTAGCTGGAGCCTGCTGGTCAGCTGCCTTAGCGGCACCGCTACCACGACGTGAACGACGCGTACGCTTCTTGCCCTCACTCTTAGGAGCAGAGGCGCTCTTGGCGATGTTGTCGTTGAAGTCTACAAGCTCGATAAAGCACATAGAGGCGTTGTCGCCAAGACGTAGTCCTGTGCGTAGGATGCGTGTATAACCTCCAGGGCGATCGCCGACCTTGTCGACGACGGTGCCATAGAGCTCCTTGACGGCCTCCTTGTCACGCAGGTAGCTGAAGGCTAGACGACGAGATGCGGTGGTGTCGTTTTTTGCCGCAGTGATGATAGGCTCGACAAACTTGCGCAGTTCCTTAGCCTTGGCCACTGTCGTATTGATCCGCTTGTGCATGATGAGCGAGCTAGCCATATTGGCAAGCATAGCCTCACGATGTGCCTTGGAGCGGCCTAGATGGTTGAATTTCTTATTGTGTCTCATAAGAGGGATTAATCATTATCTAATCTATAGGGTGTGAGATCCATATCAAAGTCCAGATCCTGATCTGCTAAGAATTGCTCGATCTCGATGAGCGACTTCTTGCCGAAGTTCTTGATCTTCAAGAGCTCCTCGCGATCCCTACTCAGCAGGTCGGCAATCGTGGAGATGCCCGCAGCCTTGAGACAGTTGAGCGCACGAACAGAGAGATCTGTGGTCGCTAGGTCTGTCATCAATTGCGAACGAACCTTCATCAGCTGATTGTCTAAGAGCTGATCAGGCTCCTCCTCGGGGAGCTCGACCTCAAACTCCTTGTCCGTAAAGAGTGCGAAGTGCGAGATCAAGATCGTCGCAGCCTCACGCAGTGCTTCACGTGGGTGGATCGTGCCATCGGTCTCAATCTCCAGGACAAGCTTCTCGTAGTCTGTACGCTGATCTACACGATACGCCTCGGTGGTCTGATTGACCTTGCGGATCGGGGTGTAGATACCATCGATGGGGAGCGTATTGACGGGATCGTCCTCGCGGCGGTTCTCCTCGGAGACGACATAGCCACGCCCCTTGTTGATGCGTATCTCTATGGTGAAGTCAGCGTCCTCAGCTAGATTGCAGATGACCAAGTCAGGGTTTTGTACCTTGTAGCTCGTCAAGACCTGATTGAGGTCACCAGCCTGAAAGGTGCTACGACCTGTGACATGGAGCGTGATGGTCTCTTCCTGAGGATCCTCGACAGCTGCCTTGAATCTGATCTGCTTGAGGTTGAGTATGATATGGGTTACATCTTCCAATACCCCTGGAATAGTAGCAAATTCATGCTCTACACCTTCGATACGGATAGAAGCTATTGCATACCCCTCTAGCGATGAGAGGAGGATGCGCCGCAAGGCGTTGCCAATAGTCATAGCATAGCCTGGCTCTAGAGGCTTAAATTCAAACTTGGCGTAGTGATCCGAAGCGTCCAGCATGAGGACGCTGTCAGGTTGTTGAAATGCTAATATTGCCATAGAGTAGAGGGTTACTTAGAATACAATTCGACGATGAGCTGCTCCTTGATGGGCTCGGGGATCTCCTCACGTGTAGGTACGTTGAGGAACTTACCACTGTAGGTACGTGCATCCCACTCTAGCCATGGATACTTGCTATGATTGTATCCAGCAAGAGAGTCTGCGATGACCTCCATAGACTTGTCACGCTCACGTACACCGATGATCTGTCCGGGCTTGAGCGTATAGGAGGGGATGTTGACCACCTCACCATCGACGACGATGTGACGGTGAGAAACGAGCTGACGTGCAGCAGCACGCGTGGGAGCAATGCCTAGACGGAAGACAACGTTGTCTAGACGAGACTCGAGGAGTTGTAGCAGTACTTCACCTGTGATGCCTGAGGTGCGCTGTGCCTTCTCAAAGAGATTGCGGAACTGACGCTCTAGGACCCCGTAGGTGTACTTAGCCATCTGCTTCTCGCGGAGCTGGAGTGCATACTCGCTCTGCTTGCGACGACGGTTGTTGCCGTGCTGACCTGGAGGGTAGTTTTTCTTGCTCAGGACTTTGTCTGCACCAAAGATGGGCTCACCAAACTTTCGTGCGATCTTGGACTTAGGACCAATATATCTTGCCATTGTTCTATTTCATTTTAATGCTACTCCATACATCTGCTCTACAGGATGCTCGAGTGAGGCAGAGCCTCTCTCAGCTGTGTCAGGGTCGAGGCGGGGATCATATCTCAAGTAGTAAGTCTAGAAGTGACGGCGCATATAGAGCAGCCGCGATGCGATTAGAATAAGAGGGAAAGTAAATGAGCAACCGCATCAATCTCACACTACGTCTGTCGACTTACAGAGTCACTATCTTGAGTCTATATCTGAGCTAAGACCTATCTGTGGAGCTTGCTATGTGCGACCGGCACCAAGGACTGACTAGGCAGTCTATTCTGTAGATTAAGTAGGGATAAAGTCCTGTTGCGGACTCTCCTAGCTATCACTACAAGGTCGGTGTGACCGCTCTATAGGTAGCTGTGATTCTATCTTGTAGCAACTAAACCTTACGTCTCTTAGGAGGACGACAGCCGTTGTGTGGTAGTGGTGTGACGTCGATGATCTCTGTCACCTCGATACCAGCACCGTGGATGGTGCGGATAGCTGACTCACGACCATTGCCTGGTCCCTTGACATAAGCCTTGACCTTGCGTAGCCCTAGATCGAATGCTGTCTTAGCGCAGTCTTGAGCTGCGAGCTGAGCGGCATAGGGAGTGTTCTTCTTAGAGCTGCGGAATCCCATCTTACCAGCTGATGACCAGCTGATGACCTGTCCCTCACTATTGGTGAGGGTGATGATGATGTTATTGAAAGAAGAGTGTATGTGCGCCTGCCCCTGGGCATCGACCTTGACTGCTCTCTTTTTTGTTACGGTTTTCTTTGCCATAAGGTGGTTTTATTACTTAGTTGCCTTCTTCTTACCAGCGACTGTCTTGCGCTTACCCTTACGTGTGCGGGCATTGTTCTTAGTACTCTGCCCACGTAGGGGGAGTCCTAGACGATGCCTGATGCCTCGGTAGCAGCCGATGTCCATGAGACGCTTGATGTTGAGCTGTGTCTCGCCACGCAGATCACCCTCGACCTTGTAGCCATTGGAGATCTGCTCACGGATAGCTGCAGCTTGATCATCTGTCCAATCCTGGACCTTGATGTTGCGATCGACTCCTGCAGCATCCAAGATGCGAGCAGCACTGCTACGACCTATACCATATATATAGGTCAAGGCTATCTCACCTCTTTTGTTTTGCGGCAGATCGACGCCGACGATTCTTATTGCCATACTCTATATACTGTGTGATGTTTGTTGCGTGATAAGCTGACTCTCCGTCATCCTAGATGATGTGCGGAGCGTCATTCCTAAGCTCATCCTTGACGCTGCTTGAACTTAGGATTCTTCTTATTGATGATGTACAGACGACCTTTGCGTCTGACGATCTTACAGTCTTCTGATCGCTTTTTGATTGATGCTCTGACTTTCATAGTATGCTCTTATTCTGATTGTCGCTATGACTTGATTACTTGTATCTATAGGAGATACGACCACGTGTGAGGTCGTACGGAGACATCTCTACCTTCACTTTGTCTCCTGGCAGTATGCGGATGAAGTGCATACGCATCTTACCCGATATATGGGCTGTGATGACATGCCCGTTCTGAAGCTGTACCTTGAACATGGCATTGCTCAATGCCTCAAGAACGACTCCATCCTGTTCAATAGCTGTTTGTTTAGCCATATTAAAACTCTCGTGTGCCTAAGACTTCTTTGATATACTCGTATGTAGATAGGATCTGCGGAGCTTGCCCATCAGGCATGATAGCTATGCAGTGCTCAAAGTGCGCTGCGGGCTTGCCGTCGTGCGTACGGACGGTCCATCCGTCGGACTCGAAGACGACCTTGCGTCGTCCCATCGTCACCATAGGCTCGATGCAGATACACATACCTGCTCGTAGCTTGGGACCAAATCCTGGATGACCGTAGTTAGGGACGTTGGGATCTTCGTGCATCTCATGCCCGATACCATGCCCCACGAGTTCACGGACGATGCCATAGCCCTGTGCCTCACAGTGACGCTGGACTGCCGCCCCGATGTGCCCGACGTAATGCCCCTCGACAGCTTGCTTGATACCTAGATAGAGGGAGTCACGAGTGACCGTCAGCAGACGCTCTACCTCGGGATCGATCTCCCCTACCGCAAAGGTATAAGCACTATCTCCGGTAAAGCCGTTGATATGCGTACCACAATCTACGGAGATGATGTCTCCCTCATGTAGTATCTCTCGATCTGATGGGATGCCATGCACCACGTGATCATTGATCGAGGTACAGATACTAGCTGGGAAGCCGCCATAACCTAAGAACGCAGGAGTAGCTCCATGATCACATATAAACGTATAGGCGATCGTGTCTAGCTGCTTGGTGCTAACTCCAGGAGCAATGTGCTTTGCCACCTCTCCCAAGGTCTCGCCAACGAGCCTGTTGGCCACACGCATCAGCTCTATCTCCTCTGGTGTCTTTAGGTAAATCATCTAGTCGAATATATCAAATGAAACAACGCTACCTGTGGAGTATCAATATGCTGATACGGACCCTGTACGTCCCTTGATACGTCCACTCTTGAGTAGACCATCGTAGTGACGCATCAAGAGGTGACTCTCGACTTGCTGTAGCGTATCTAGGACGACACCTACGAGGATCAGCAGTGATGTACCTCCAAAGAACTGTGCAAACGCCGAGCTAATACCCAGGATCTGAGCAAAGGCTGGCATGATAGCAACTATTGCTAGGAAGAGTGCTCCAGGTAGTGTGATACGATCCATGATACCATCGAGATAGTCTCGCGTGCTACGCCCTGGCTTGACGCCTGGGATAAATCCATTGTTGCGCTTGAGGTCATCGGCCATCTGTGTGGGGTTGATCGTAATCGCCGTATAGAAATAGGTGAAAAGGATGATCAACGTAGCAAAGATGAAGTTGTACCAGAAGCTTGTATTGTCTGACAATACCTGGATAAAGCGTGAGGGTGTACCATCTCCTCCGGTGAAGTAGCTGGCTAGTGAGATAGGTATAAACATGATCGCCTGAGCGAAGATGATAGGCATCACGTTGGCAGCATTCACCTTAAGAGGGATATACTGACGTGCGCCACCATACTGCTTATTACCCACTACACGCTTGGCATACTGCACGGGCACTTTGCGTGTACCCTGTACGAGTAGGATAGCTCCAGCAGTGACGAACAGTAGGAATACGATCTCAGCAAGAAATGCCACAAGTCCTCCAGATGAGCTGATGAGACGGAAGTTAAACTCTGCTATCAGCGCATGAGGCAGACGAGCGATAATACCGATAAGGATGATGAATGAGATACCATTGCCGACACCCTTGTCTGTAATACGCTCACCCAGCCAAAGGACAAACATACTGCCCGCAGCTAGTATGACGGTAGCAAATACACGATACATGAAGCCCGAAGGTAGCGACGCTCCAGCAGCGCGTAGCTGCATGTCTAGATTCAACAGATAGGCAGGAGCCTGTATCAAGAGGATCAGCACCGTCAGGTAGCGTGTCCACTGATTGATCTTGCGTCGTCCGCTCTCACCCTCTCGCTGCATCTTCTGCATGGAGGGGATGATGATCGCTGCCAGCTGCATCACGATACTTGCCGAGATGTAAGGCATGATACCTAGAGCAAATATCGAAGCATTGGAGAAGGCACCTCCCGAAAACATGTTGAGCAGTGCCATCAGACCTTCACTGGTCTGACTGGCTAGACTGGTCAGTGTATCGGGGTTGACTCCAGGCAATACGACGAAGCTACCTAATCGGTATATGACCACATACAGGATGGTGATGAGAATCCGCTTACGCAGATCCTCAATCTTCCATATATTCTTAATTGTATCTACTAACCGCATATCAGCTTATCTTATTGTATCGATCCTCCCTGAGCCTCTATGAGCTCCTTGGCACGTGCCGAGTAAGCGTCAGCCTCGACCTGTATGGGTCGTGTCAGCTCACCCTGTGCTAGGATCTTTACTAAATCATTACGTGAGGCTAGACCAGCAGCGACTAGTATATCCTTGGTGATGACGGCTGTCTCTGCTTGATTAGGGAAGAATGTAGTATCCTGTGCCAAGTGCTCGAGAGCTGCGAGGTTCACAGGACGATAGTCTACCCTATTGATGTTGTTGAAGCCAAACTTAGGTAGGCGACGCTGTATAGGCATCTGACCACCCTCAAATCCGACCTTATGCTTGTATCCAGAGCGAGACTTGGCTCCCTTGTGTCCACGTGTAGACGTACCACCACGGCCAGAACCCTGACCACGACCGATGCGACGACGAGACTTGACAGAGCCCTCGGCTGGCTTAAGTGTAGATAAGTCCATTGCTATTATCTGTCTATATTTTATTACTCTACGACCTGAACCAAGTGGTGTACTTTGGCCACCATACCCCTGATCTGAGGGGTATCCTCATGCTCTACAATCTGGTGCATCTTGCGAAGACCTAGACCATCGAGGGTGCGCTTCTGAGACTTGTTGCACCGTATGCGACTACGGACTTGCTCGATTCTGATTTTTGCCATAATACTCTTTACTTGTCTAGGTGATTATCCTTTAAACACGCGCTCTACAGAGATACCTCTGCTCTGAGCAACCATCAAGGGGCTACGTAGCTCAGCAAGTGCTGCGATGGTAGCCTTGACGAGGTTGTGGGGGTTCGTCGATCCCTGGCTCTTGGCTAGGACGTCTGTAACACCTACACTGTCTAGTACCGCACGCATAGCACCACCGGCGATGACTCCCGAACCGGCAGAAGCGGGGCGCAGCAAGATGCGAGCACCACCGAAGCGACCGATCTGCTCATGAGGTATGGTGCCGTTGTGGATGGGTACACGTATAAGATTCTTCTTGGCAGCCTCTACGCCCTTGGCGATGGCTGCAGGCACTTCGCTGGCACGACCCATACCATATCCTACGACGCCATCCTCGTTACCGACGACAACAATCGCAGCAAAGGTAAAGGTGCGACCACCTTTCGTGACCTTAGTTACTCGATTGATAGCTACTAGGCGATCCTTAAGATCTAGATCATTGGTAGCTGTGACTCTATTTGTTGCTATTGCCATGATGTGCTCTATGATTTAGAATTTGAGACCTCCTGTACGAGCTGCATCAGCTAGCTCCTTGACACGACCATGATAGAGATATCCATTACGATCGAAAACCACTGTATCAATACCAGCAGCCAGAGCTACACGAGCTATCTCCTGCCCTACCTGAGCGGCGACCTCTTTCTTAGTACCAGAGGTCTCCATCTTAAGTGAGGAGGCGCTTGCTAGGGTACGTCCTTCTATATCGTCGATGACCTGCGCGTAGATCTGCTTATTGCTTCTGAATACAGACAGACGTGGTCTCTGGGGTGTACCACTTATCTTGCCACGCACACGTGTCTTGATGTGCTTTCTTCTTTGTGCTTTCTTGTTCATATGACTCTTTACTTAGATAGTGGATACGACTTACTTAGCAGCCGTCTTACCAGACTTGCGGCGTACCTCCTCACCGAGGAAGCGGACACCCTTGCCCTTGTATGGCTCTGGCTTGCGGAATGAACGAATCTTAGCACAGACCTGTCCTAGTAGCTGCTTGTCGCAAGACTTTAGGATGATCTTAGGGGTCTGATTACGCACCATCTGCGTCTCGATCTTGATCTCGTCTGGGAGTACCAGATAGATAGCGTGTGTGAAGCCTAGTGAGAGCTCTAGGATCTGCCCCTGATTGGTAGCACGATAGCCGACACCTATCAGTTCGAGTGTATGGGTGAACTCTTCGTGTACACCCGTCACCATGTTGTGGATTAGCTGACGGTAGAGACCATGTAGCGAGCGCTCCTGACGCTCATCTGAGTGACGTGTGAGTGTGATCTCTCCGTCCTCGACTGAAACCTCGATGCGAGGATCTATATATTGCTTGAGCTCACCCTTGGGGCCCTTTACTGTTACGTAGTGATCCTCCTGAGAGACGGTCACGCCCTGTGGTATAGCTATGGGTAGTTTACCTATTCTAGACATATTACTTTGCTATAAGGAGGATTAATATACATAACATAGTACCTCACCACCGATCTTGAGCTCACGAGCCTCTTTGTCTGTCATGACGCCGTGAGATGTAGATAGGATGGCGATACCTAGTCCATTGAGTACGCGAGGCATATCTTTGTAGCCTACATACTTACGTAAGCCTGGGCGTGAGACACGCTTGAGGCTCTTGATTGCATTGACCTTGTTCGAGAGGTCATACTTGAGGGCGACCTTGATGGTTCCTTTGCATCCCTCCTCCTCAAACATATAGTTGAGGATGTAGCCCTTATCAAAGAGGATCTTGGTGATGTCCTTCTTGATGTTGCTAGCTGGGATTTCTACCACACGGTGACCCGCTTTGATTGCATTGCGCAATCGGGTGAGATAATCTGCTATTGGATCTGTCATTGTGTATTAAGATTAAATTGATCTGGAGGGTTCCTGACTGGCTTATAGCTTCTCTCCGAGGCATCGTCGACTCCTCTATCTTAAGATCTCCACTCCTTGTATGAAGGCGGTGATCATCATATAGTTATAGAGTCACGAGTACCGAGATCGAGAGCTGTAAGGGACAGGCTACCCCAGACAATATTTAATTGATTCGCTGTCAATCATCGCCCCATGCTCTCACTCCAAAGAGTGCGAGCGTCTCATACATTCTTCCTGTTAAGAGGAGCTATATGAGAGGACAATTCTGGGCAAAGATACGAATAGTCTAGATACTATGAAAACTTTTGGAGTCCGTCGAGAGCATATCACACCTGCCATACAGGCGGTAGACAATGCTCTAACTCGCTCTCAGCGTAGTATATCTAAGTCCTATAACTCTCTCTAGGCGATTTGCATCTGCCTATAAGAGTTTTTGTCCTCGTATGTGGGAGTCGACGAGAGATTTGTTACCAGCTGGCTTTCTTCACCCCTGGGATAAGACCGGTAGAAGCCATCTCGCGGAACTGGATACGGCTGATGCCAAACTGTCTCATATAACCCTTGGGACGTCCCGTGATCTTGCAGCGGTTGTGCAGACGCACGGAAGAAGAGTTGCGAGGGAGTGTCTGTAGCTTCTGCAGAGACTCGTAGTCTCCGGCAGCCTTGAGCTCAGCACGACGCTTCGCATACTTCTGAACGAGCTTCTGGCGCTTGGCCTCACGGGCCTTCATTGATTCTTTTGCCATAAACCTATATGTATCTTACTTATTAGTAGTACGGAAGGGAAGTCCAAATCGCTTGAGTAGCTCGAAGCCCTCCTCATCGGTAGGAGCTGAGGTCACAAAAGTGATGTTCATCCCTAGTATCTTCGTGATGCTATCGAGGTTGATCTCAGGGAAGATGATCTGCTCTGAGATACCTAGTGTATAGTTACCACGACCATCCAGCTTAGAGTTGATACCCTTGAAGTCACGGATACGTGGGAGGGCGACACGTACGAGACGCTCGAGGAACTCGTACATACGATCACCACGCAGTGTCACCATGACACCGATAGGCATCTGCTTACGCAACTTGAAGTTGGATATATCCTTACGTGAGTATGTTGCTACTGCCTTCTGTCCGGTGATCTGTGTGAGCTCATCGATTGCGACGTCGATGATCTTCTTGTCACTTGTAGCCATGCCCAGGCCTTGATTGATGACGATCTTCTCTAGGCGAGGCACCTGCATGCTACTCTTGTAGGCAAAGTGCTTCATCAGATCGGGAGCGATCTGCTCGTTGTATTGCTTCTTAAGATTTACTGTCAGTGCCATAGTTACTTAATTACTTCTCCTGACTTCTTAGCGAAGCGTACTAGCTTACCGTTGTCATCACGGCGACGTCCTATACGCGTCCCTTTGCCAGACTGAGGATCTAGCACATTCAGGTTAGATATATGTATTGGAGCCTCCATGCTGAGAATAGCTCCCTGGGGGTTCTGTGCATTGGGCTTGGTATGCTTAGATACCATGTTAAGCCCCTCGACGATCGCACGCTGCTTCTTGACAAGTACCTTGAGGACACGTCCTGTCTTACCCTTGTCTTCGCCAGCGTTTACCATGACGATGTCGCCTTTCTTGATATGAAACTTGCTCATCTCTATTCTCTCTATAAGTTAAAGGACCTCAGGAGCTAGAGACACGACCTTCATATTGACGGCACGTAGCTCACGAGCTACAGGTCCGAAGATACGTGTACCACGTAGCTCTCCACTGGGGGTGAGTAGTACGCAGGCGTTGTCATCAAAGCGGATGTAAGAGCCGTCTGTACGACGTATCTCCTTTTTGGTTCTTACGATGAGAGCCTTAGCGACAGTTCCCTTCTTCATATCGCTAGAGGGGATGACGCTCTTGACAGTCACCACGATGACATCTCCGACCGAAGCATAGCGGCGGCGCGTACCACCGAGTACACGGATACAGAGTACCTCGCGAGCACCACTATTGTCTGCTACATTGAGTCTTGATTCTTGCTGTATCATAGTTTACTTCGCTCTTTCTATAATCTCGGTGAGTCTCCAGCGCTTGGTGCGGCTCAGAGGGCGTGTCTCCATGATGCGGACACGGTCACCGATGTTCGTTTCATTCTTTTCGTCATGTGCATAGTACTTCTTAGTCTTGCTGACGAACTTACCATATATAGGGTGCTTCTCTTTGAAGCGTGAGGCTACGGTGATGGTCTTGTCCATCTTGTTGCTGGTGACGATCCCGATGCGCTCTTTTCTGTGTTTTCTTTCCATGTGAATATCAGTCTATTCTGCAGGGTTAGTTATTTGTCTCTCGCTCAGCGAGGACAGTCTTGAGACGAGCGATCGTGCGACGCTGCTCTCTAAAAGCTGCAGGATTCTCAGCTGGAGAGACATAGTGGTCTATCCTCTTCTGCTGGTAGGAAGCCTGCTCAGCCTCTATGCGCTCACGGATCTCCTCCGTTGTGAGCTCTTTGATTTCGCTTATCTGCATAGCTGTATAAGGTCTAGCGGATTAAACATTAGGGTTAGCAGCGTCGAAGTCTCGACGTACGACGAACTTTGTCGTGACTGGTAGCTTCTGAGCAGCCAGACGTAGAGCCTCCTTTGCGACCTCGTAGGGTACGCCCTCTACTTCAAAGAGCATACGACCGGGAGTCACAGGAGCGACAAATCCCTCGGGATTACCTTTACCTTTACCCATTCGCACCTCAGCAGGCTTTGCTGTGATTGGCTTGTCGGGGAAGATGCGGCACCAGACCTGTCCTTGACGCTGCATGTAACGCGTTACTGCGATACGAGCGGCCTCTATCTGACGGCCTGTGATCCACTTACTCTCTAGGCTCTTGATACCAAAAGAACCAAATGCGAGCTGGTTGCCACGCTGTGCATTGCCCTTCATGCGGCCCTTTTGTTGCCTTCTAAATTTAGTCTTCTTAGGTTGTAACATAGCTGTGGTCTTTGATTAGCGATTAGATCTATTACGTCCTCCACGACGGAACCCACCGCGACGCTCACCACGAGAGTCACCACCTCGGCGCCCTGCCTGACGGCGTGGCTGTGAGAGGTCAGGTGCTAGATCGCGGCGCTCATATACCTCGCCGTTCATGATCCATACCTTGACACCTATCATACCCACCTTGGTGAGTGCTTCAGCCTGAGCGTAGTCGATGTCAGCACGTAGTGTATGTAGCGGAGTACGTCCCTCCTTGTATAGCTCTGAGCGAGCCATCTCAGCATTGTTGAGACGACCAGAGAGTTGTATCTTGATACCCTCAGCACCAGCGCGCATAGCATTTGCGATAGCCATCTTGACAGTACGTCGGTATGACATACGTCCCTCTAGCTTGCGTGCTATATCGTTAGCCACGATGACGGCATCAACCTCAGGCTTGCGCACCTCGTAGATGTTGATCTGTATGTTGTCAGCCTTAGTGACCTTCTTAAGCTCCGCCTTGAGGTTCTCCACGTTTTGACCACCCTTACCGACGATCATGCCGGGGCGAGCAGTGCATATCGTTATGGTGATGACCTTAAGGGCGCGCTCTATGATGATCCGGCTCACGAGGGCACCTGACAGTCTTGTGTGTAGGTACTTTCTGATACGGTCATCCTCTACTAGGGTATCGCCATAGTTGCGACCACCATACCAGTTAGAGTCCCAACCACGTATGTAGCCGAGTCTGTTTGCTATTGGATTAATCTTCTGTCCCATGTCAGTTACTTAGCTACGTTATTAACTATTTGGTCGACCCACACAGTGATGTGATTCGAACGCTTGCGGATTCTGTAGCCACGGCCCTGTGGGGCTGGGCGTAGACGCTTGAGTGTGACACCCTCGTCTACATAAACCTTGGAGACGTAGAGCTCACCCTCGTCAGCCTTGCGGCCGTTGAGCTGCTCCCAGTTGGAGACAGCACTACGTATGAGCTGCTCGACACGCTGAGCAGCTACACGGCGAGAGCTAAATCTCAGGGTAGCCATCGCGCGCTCTACCTCCATGCCTCTTATGTTGTCGACGACTAGACGCATCTTACGAGGAGATGTGGGCACGTTGCGTAGCTTAGCTACAGCGGGCTGTGTCACAGTCTCCTGAGCAGTCGTCTCTATTGTATCTTGATTATTGGCACTCATGTGTGATAATTACTTTGATTCGATTTATTACAGGGTGCTAACTAGCGATTGCCAGAGTGACCACGGAAGGTACGCGTAGGAGCGAACTCTCCGAGCTTGTGACCCACCATATTCTCTGTAATAAATACAGGTATAAAACTCTTGCCATTGTGTACGGCGATCGTATGTCCCACGAAGTCTGGAGAAATCATTGAGGCGCGAGACCAAGTCTTGATGACTGATTTCTTGCCACTTTCATTCATAGCCAAAACTTTCTTTTCGAGCTTGACGCTGATAAATGGCCCTTTCTTAAGTGAACGACTCATGTGTTTAGTTCTTGCTTAAATGATACAATGATTACTTCTTACGCTTAGCGGCTCTCTCGATGATGTACTTAGAGGAGTGCTTCTTAGGAGCTCTCGTCTTAAGACCCTTAGAGTATAGACCCGTACGTGAGCGTGGGTGTCCTCCGGAGGCACGACCCTCACCACCACCCATTGGGTGATCGACAGGGTTCATAGCCACACCGCGTACTCGTGGTCTGCGACCTAGCCAGCGTGTACGGCCAGCCTTGCCTGATCTCTCGAGTGCGTGGTCAGAGTTACCGACACTACCTATCGTAGCTTTGCATGCAGCGAGGATACGGCGAGTCTCTCCACTAGGCATACGTAGTACGACATAATTATCTTCACGAGCTACCAGCTGTGCGAAGGCACCAGCACTACGTACCAGCTTACCACCCTGACCAGGGCGTAGCTCCACGTTGTGCACGATCATACCTACAGGTACCTTAGCTAGTGGTAGTGCGTTACCTACCTCAGGTGTTGCGTTTTCACCTGACATCACTTGCTGGCCTACAGTCAGTCCGTTAGGAGCGATGATATAGCTCTTAGCTCCATCGGCATAGTATAGGAGTGCGATGCGAGATGATCTGTTTGGATCATACTCGATACTCTTGACTGTAGCGGGGATGCCATCCTTCGTTCTCTTGAAGTCGATGATACGATACTTACGCTTGTGACCACCGCCTACGTTGCGTATGGTCATCTTGCCAGTATTGTTACGACCACCCGATTTACGAGCTCCAACTACAAGAGACTTCTCTGGTGCACTGGCAGTGATGGCGTCAAATGCACCAATAGTTTTGTGTCTTTGCCCCGGCGTTGCGGGCTTTAGTTTACGGATTCCCATTGCTTATATATTGCTAAAGAAATCGATTGTATCCTCACCCTGGAGCGTTATGAAAGCCTTCTTGAAGGCTGGCTTACGACCCGTGATGACACCCGACTTGGTATAGCGACTAGAGCGCTTACCGTCGTAGCGACAGGTGTTGACACTATCGACCTTGACGTTGTACATCTTCTCGACAGCATTACGTATCTCAATCTTGTTTGCAGTGGGTGCTACTAAAAAGGCGTAGCGCTGCTGATTGCTCTCAGTGATTGCTGTCATCTTCTCTGAGATTATTGGTTTGATTATGATTCCCATATCAATGCTCTACTAGTGTGTTTCTACTTAAAACATCTCATTGACCTGTGCTAGAGCATCCTCTGTGAAGACTATCTTGCGACAATCCAGCACACAATAAGTATTGAGATCTTGAGCACGTATGATGCTGACACCAGGGATGTTACGAGCACTGAGTGCTACGGTATCCTCTATCTGTGAGACTACGTAGAGAGTCTTCTGTCCATCTACGTTGAGTGCCTTTGCCATGCTCACGAAAGACTTGGTCTTGGGCGTCTCGAATGAGAGCTGATCCAGTACCATGATCTGATTGTCTTGAGCCTTGTAGGTGAGGGCACTGCGACGTGCTAGCTGGCGGAGCTTCTTATTGAGCTTGAAGCTGTAACTGCGTGGACGAGGTCCGAAGACGCGCGCACCACCACGTAGGATGTTAGAGTTGATATCACCACGACGAGCACCACCCGTACCTTTCTGGCGGAATAGCTTGCGTGTAGATCCACTCATCTCACTACGCTCCTTGGCTTTGTGCGTACCCTGACGCTGGTTAGCGCGGTACTGCTTGACGGTTAGATAGATAGCGTGATCATTGGGCTCTATACCAAAGACGGAGCTCTCCAAGGCTATCTTACGTCCCGTATCTTCACCTTGTATATTGTAGATTGATAGTTCCATTACTTCTCTATTGCTATGATTGAACCCTTAGCTCCAGGCACGCTACCCTTGAGTACGAGGATATTGTGCTCGGGCATTACTTTGATCACTTCGAGGTTTTGTACCGTGACGCGCTTATTGCCCATCTGTCCACCCATGCGTGTACCCTTGAAGACCTTTGCAGGGTAAGAGCATGCACCGACAGCACCGGGCGCACGTAGACGGTCATCCTGACCGTGTGTCGACTGACCGACACCGCCGAATCCGTGACGCTTGACTACGCCTTGGAATCCCTTACCCTTGCTCGTCCCGTGTACATCCACATAGTGGGTATCGTTGAAGAGCTCTACGGTGATCTCATCACCGAGCTTGTAATCTGATCCAAAGCCCATGAACTCGGCCAAGTGGCGCTTGTTAGTTACTCCGGCTGCTTTGAAGTGTCCCTGCAGTGGGCGTGTCGTATGCTTGTCTTTAGCATCCTGAAAGCCCAGCTGGATCGCTTCATACCCATCACGGTCAGCAGTCTTTACTTGAGTCACTACACAAGGACCTACTTCGATGACAGTGCATGGCACGTTAACGCCCTCGGCACTGAATACGGAAGTCATTCCGATTTTCTTTCCTAATAATCCTGGCATTTCTGTAGTTGATTACTCTGGTTAATACTTAATTTCGATATCTACGCCACTGGGCATCTCCAGCTTCATCAGCGCATCAATCGTAGGTGCTGAGGCATTGTAGATGTCGATCAGACGCTTGTGAGCATTTAGCTCAAACTGCTCACGGCTCTTCTTATTGACGAAGGTGGAGCGGTTCACCGTAAAGATACGCTTATGCGTGGGCAGTGGTATAGGACCACTGACCAGCGCATTAGTATTCTGTACGGCCGTGACGATCTTCTCGGCAGACTTGTCTACGAGCATGTGGTCGTAAGACCTCAGCTTGATTCTGATCTTTTGGCTCATTACTATATTGTGAGATTATTACTTTATCAAATCAACGCGACCATTGAGTTCCTCAAGGATCTTCTTAGCTATTGACGAGGAGACCTCTGCATAGTGTGAGAAGCTCATCGTACTGGAGGCACGACCACTCGTGATCGTACGTAGGGCGGTCACATAGCCAAACATCTCGCTCAGGGGCACCTTAGCCTTGATAACCTGTGCGCCAGAGCGGTTGACCTCTGAGCCCTCGACCTGACCACGACGCTTGTTAAGGTCGCCAATCACGTCACCCATGTTTTCCTCAGGCGTTACCACCTCAAGTTGCATGATAGGCTCCATGAGCACGGGGCTAGCCTTTTCAGAAGCCTCCTTAAAGGCCATCATAGCTGCCACCTCAAAGGAGAGCTGATCTGAGTCTACAGGGTGGAAAGATCCATCTACCAGTGTCACCTTGAGACTATCTAGAGGATAGCCAGCGAGGACACCACTCTTCATAGCCTTCTCAAAGCCCTTCTGGACGGAGGGGATAAACTCCTTCGGGATGTTACCACCCTTGACCTCGTCGACAAACTGTAGTGCTCCGTCGAAGTCCTCATCGGCTGGACCAAACTTGATGATGATATCAGCGAACTTACCACGACCACCTGACTGCTTCTTGTATACCTCGCGTAGGTCGACAGTCTGAGTGACAGCCTCCTTGTAAGCCACCTGTGGCTGACCCTGGTTGCACTCGACCTTGAACTCGCGCTTCAGACGGTCTATAATGATGTCTAGGTGTAGCTCACCCATACCGCTGATGACGGTCTGACCCGTCTCCTCATTGGTCTTGACAACAAACGTTGGATCCTCCTCAGCGAGCTTAGCCAGTCCGACACCGAGACGATCCATATCCTTCTGCGTCTTAGGCTCGACAGCGATACCGATCACAGGATCGGGGAAGTCAATAGACTCTAGTACGAGTGGTGCATTCTCATCACAGAGTGTGTCTCCCGTACGAATATCCTTAAAGCCTACGCCTGCACCGATATCACCCGTGCCGATAGTCTCCATCGGGTTCTGGTGGTTAGAGTGCATCTGGAAGAGACGTGAGATACGCTCCTTCTTGCCAGAGCGTGAGTTGAAGACGTAGCTACCAGCATCGATGTGACCACTGTACACACGGAAGAAGCAGAGACGACCTACGAAGGGGTCGGTAGCGATCTTAAAGGCGAGGGCACTCATAGGTGCATCGGGATCGACCTCACGCACCTCCTCCTTGTCAGAGTCTAGTGCATGACCTACCACCTCTGGCGTATCCATAGGACTAGGCAGATAAGCACAGACAGCATCTAGAAGTGTCTGTACGCCCTTATTTTTAAATGAAGAGCCACATAGCATCGGGAAGATCTCCATCGCTAGTGTAGCCTTGCGGATAGCTGTACGGATCTCGTCCTCTGTGATCGTAGAGGGATCATCAAAGTACTTCTCCATGAGAGTCTCGTCAGTCTCTGCGAGCGTCTCTAGGAGCTTATCTCTCCACTCCTCAGCATCGGCGCGAAGATTGTCAGGGATCTCATCGATCTCGTACTCAGCACCCATAGTCTCATCGTGCCAGAAGATAGCCTTCATGGTTATCAAGTCGACAACCCCCTTGAAGGAGTCCTCCTCCCCTACTGGGATTTGGATAGGGCAGGCCTTAGCTCCGAGCATGTCAACCATCTGACGCTGCACCTCATAGAAGTTTGCGCCCGAACGGTCCATCTTATTAATGTATGCGATGCGTGGCACCTTGTACTTATCAGCCTGACGCCATACAGTCTCACTCTGAGGCTGTACACCGCCCACGGCACAGAAAGTAGCGACAGCACCATCGAGGACGCGAAGTGAACGCTCTACCTCAACGGTAAAGTCCACGTGTCCCGGAGTGTCGATCAGGTTGATCTTATACTTCTTATCGTCATAGGTCCAGAAGGTCGTAGTAGCAGCAGAGGTGATCGTGATACCACGCTCCTGCTCCTGAGCCATCCAGTCCATCGTAGCGGCACCATCGTGTACCTCTCCGATCTTGTGTGTTAGTCCAGTGTAGAAGAGAATACGCTCAGAGGTCGTCGTCTTACCAGCATCGATGTGTGCCATGATGCCGATATTACGAGTTTGCTCGAGCTTAGAATGAATTGCAGACATAGATTTTATGGTTAGTGTAGGTTAGAAGCGGAAGTGTGCGAAGGCACGGTTAGCCTCAGCCATACGATGTACGTCCTCCTTACGCTTGAACGCACCACCCTGACTATTGTAGGCATCCATGATCTCTGCTGCCAGCTTGTCAGCCATGGTCTTACCACCACGCTTACGAGCGAAGATGATTAGATTCTTCATGGAGATAGACTCCCTACGCTCTGGACGTATCTCTGTCGGCACTTGGAAGGTTGCTCCTCCGATACGACGAGACTTGACCTCCACGTGGGGGGTTACGTTATCAAGAGCTGCCTTCCAGATCTCTAGGGCGCTCTTCTCCTCTTGCGACATCTTATCCTTGACTATATCAAGGGCTCTGTAGAAGATGCTATATGCAAGACTCTTCTTGCCATCATACATGAGGTGGTTCACAAACTTTGTGACCTGACGATCTCCAAATACGGGATCGGGCAGTACCTGCCTCTTCTTAGGCTTAGCCTTTCTCATTGTTTCGTGATATTATACTATTGTCTCGTCGTCTTATTTGGGTTGCCATCATAATGATCTGTTGTCTTCAACGCTCCCTCTGGAGCATTTACTCAACCTATCCTTGATCTCCAAGGATTAGCTTATCCAAATAGAACCACGGGGACAAATGTGGTTACTAGATTTAGATTGCACTCCTCATGCGAGACATGCAGGACTCTAGCGAGCTCGCGTGCACTGCGACTAGGAGTGTCGATAGATTTTTTGTGGGGAGAGGTACTCGCTGATGTACCTATATATAGTATACTCACCCGCCAGGGGTAGTAACAGGCCGAGGGGGATAGTAGGCCATCCAGCACCTCGCCACGGCATCTCAATCTAGGCGACTAGTTTACTTCGCCTTAGGACGCTTAGCTCCGTACTTAGAGCGACGCTGGCGACGACCGTCGACACCAGCTGTATCGAGTGCGCCACGCACTATATGGTAGCGTACACCAGGCAGGTCCTTGACACGACCGCCACGCACCAATACGATACTATGCTCCTGAAGGTTGTGACCCTCACCGGGGATGTAGGCATTAACCTCCTTGCCGTTGGTCAGACGTACACGAGCCACCTTACGCATAGCCGAGTTTGGCTTCTTAGGGGTGGTTGTGTAAACGCGGACACAAACGCCACGACGCTGTGGGCATGAACCCAAGGCTGGAGACTTACCTTTTTCCTCAAAGGTCTCTCGTCCCTTTCTTACTAACTGTTGGATAGTAGGCATTAACTTCTCGTTTACTTAATTCTTGATTTACAAATATGATTCTCGTGCTTCCCTGCTATAAGGCACTGCAGATACGACCAAGTCGCACATCACAGCTACCCACAGTAGGTATAGCGGGGACAAAGGTACAAAAACTTTTTGACCTGACAAGCGGGAGTAGAGATTAGAAGTTAGAGATTAGAGGGGAGATCGGAGCTATCGGAGGTGTCGGAGCTTTCGGACGGGGAGCCGTTGTCGTGAAGCACGGGACGAGTAACCGCTGTAGGGACGCACGATCTGTGCGTCCGTTGTCGAACCAGCCGACGTGTAACGGCTGTAGGGACGCTCGGTCGAGCGTCCGTTGTGTTAAAGGTTACAACGTCGTGATTTTAACGGGGACGGACGCTCGACCGAGCGTCCCTACACATCGTTACTCGTCTCGCTCTAGCCTTCAATCGCTAACCTCTAATCTCTCCGACAACTTCCTTGCGGAAAAAGGACCTCGCTAGAGGTCCGACGCATCGTAGCCGTCGGTCGGAGGGGCTACGGCCCCGAACGACCGATGGAAAGGCGGACGTGGTAGATGGTCGACCCCTCGCGGGTCGGACTAGACGAAACTTACCCAGCCATAACGCTAATACTGTCGAACTTCCCAGTTTTTCTTCCTTGCAGTAGCTACGTGAGCAGCGCTATACTTGTTTTTATCCCTTCTCTCAGAGTAGCGATCTACTAGAAAAATAGTACCACTCTTCTTTTTCCTTCGATTGGGAAGACTATTCACCAACTTGGTCATAGCCTTGCCATTGATACAATTACTGTAGCAATAAAGAGTAACCAACCTAGTACACTCAGATAGGTTCAAGCTGGTCAGCTTATTGTTGCAGCAGTCAAGCAGTGTTAAAGCGATGTTCTTTGACACGTCTAAGCTCGTCAGTCGATTGTAGGAGCACCTAAGCTCTGTCAAGGCGATGTTCTTTGACACGTCCAAGCTGGTCAGTTGATTCCATGAGCAGGCAAGCGTTGTCAAGACGGCATTCTTTGACACGTCCAAGCTGGTCAGTAGATTCTCTCTGCAGTCAAGCTCTGTCAAGGCAATGTTCTTTGACACGTCCAAACTGGTCAGTTGATTGCAGCAGCAGTCAAGCTTTCTCAAGGCGGTGGTCTTTGACACATCCAAGCTCGTCAGTTGATTGGAGGAGCACACAAGCGTTGTCAAGGCGGTGTTCTTTGACACATCCAAGCTCGTCAGTTCATTCTCGAAGCAGTAAAGCTTTGTCAAGACGGTGTTCTTTGACACGTCTAAGCTGATCAGTTGATTGAAGGAGCAGTTAAGCTCTGTTACATCGCCACGGATGGTGATCGTTTGGCTAGTGAGTCTGTAGGACTTGCGATCGAATTTGTCCGTTTTCCCAGTCTCTTGAGCCCCCTCGATGGTGACGTTGCCATTGGCTTTGATACTCAGACCAATTTCCTCACCAACTCTTTCGGAGGTGGTCATGGTGATGACGCCTTGGGCGAGGAGGGAGGTGAAAGTGAGGAGCGTGCCGAGGAGAACGAAGAGCCAGATGCGTAGATGTTTGCTCATAGTGTAGCTAGAGATCAGAGGTTAGAGACTAGAGGTTAGAAGTGATGGGGAGGTGTGAAGGCTCTGCTGTACGAGCTGTGTCTTCTGCGAAGTTATACCTTTATTGCGAGTTGAGCAAGAGGAAGGGACGAGTAGCTGGTGTAGGGACGCACGGTGAGTGTTTAGCGGGAGAGTGTCCCTACATTTCGCTACACGTCAAATGGGCTACAGGTCTCTCCTCGGTAGGAAATCGGGAAGCGTCAGGGAGGAAACGAAATTTCCCCACGGAGGGCCGAAATAAAACTTCGGAAGAAGCAAATGAAACTTCGGAGGAATGAAATCATAAGTCCGAAGAGTTTTCCTGCGCCTCACTGGATAATCAGAGATCTCTACCTGGGGATTTACGATTTCCTCCATAGGGAGGTAGATGAGCTCATTATATATGTCGATGAGCTTATTATATAAATGTGTCCGCCCCGCTCTCTAATCTCTAACCTCCAATCTCTATTTACATATCTTTACGGGGAAATTCGTCCGATTCCCTCCTTTCTCGAATATCCACGTGGAAAATCTCAAATCTCCACGTGGGCGTCAAAAAATTCCTCCGAAGTTTCATTTGATTCCTCCGAAGTTTCATTTCATTCTTCCGAAGTTTTATTTCGCGCCCACGTGGAGGATTTTCTTTTTCCACGTGAAGATTTTGAAACATCCACGTGGAAATCACTTTTCTCCGACACGGTGCCGTATCGATACGTAGCCGTATATAAATTATTGTAATGCGTCAACCCTGGCTGACGAAGTCAGGGCTGACGCATTATAATCGCTCTGTCAGGAGCGACACATAGCGACAAGCAAGGCATATATGAGGTTACTATATATAGTGTGTCAGCCCTAATCTCTAACCTCTAATTCCTATTTACATATCTTTACGGGAAGATTGGTCCGATACCCTCCTTTCGCGAATATCCACGTGGAAAATCTCAAATCTCCACGTGGATATTTTTTATTTTCCACGTGGGCGTCATTCATTTCCTCCGAAGTTTCATTTGATTCCTCCGAAGAATTTTTTATTTCCTACCTGGGAAATAAAAATTCTCCACCTGGATATTTCGAAATATCCACGTGGAAATCACTTTTCTCCGACACGGTGCCGTTTCGATATATAGTCGGCTCTAAATTATTGTAACGAGTCGACGTCGAATTTTCCCAGCCAGGGATGACGCCTTATAATCGCTCTGTTAGGAAAAAGTTATTCCGTTGGAGATATTTCAGCGTCAACTTCGACGTCCTCTGTACTGGGTTGAGAGTCAGGCAGTGCAGATGGAGAGATTTCTTCAACGGACGTATCCTCTTCTATTTTATTTGGAAGTACCTCTTCTCCACTTGGAAGTTCCTCTGCTTCACTTGGAAGCTCCTCTTCTTCACTTGGAAGTTCCTCTGCGTTACTACTTTCCGCTGCTTGTGAGTTACTCTCTGCTTTTCGCTTGTGGTTTACTGTTTTGCTTCCCTTTTGGTCACTTTTATGGGAGACGTTCTCAACAGCTGGGTTGATCTCTTCTTCATCATTATGAAAGCACGTACTAAATAGTCCACACAACAGAAAGGAAGCAAGGATACCCAGGAGTATATAGCGATTTCCCTTGGGGAACTTCCCTTTTATGTCGTTTTTCTTGGCCAAAGCACGACACCTTCCGCAACAGAAGCCATCGTCCCAAAGGTCGTCACCATCATATTCTTTTCCGCAATATCTACATTTACTCATAATGTGCGCTGTTTATATGCTCTATACCTCATTCTCTAAGTATTCCCCTTAGGTTGCTTTTAAGGTCATCAAGAATAGCGTGATACCACATCCATGTGTCATCGCCACTGGATCTATCCGCAGGGTGATGGGTGCGGTATGCCAATTTCACTGACTCAATATTCAGCTTGGCGACATCTTTTATTGGCAACCCGGATAGCTGGATAGGGTTATCGCGTATAACGAAGTTTTCCGCGATATATCTATTGTACTTCTCGTCGACACCTGTAAGGAAAATGAGGACATCTGGTTTAAGAATTTCTATTTCGTCAGGGATGACACGAAAAAACTCTTGTTCCAATTGATGGGTAAAGCTATTCACAGATACACCTGTCCCATTACTACCCACAGCAGCAATCTTGGAGATGTTGTTCCAAAGAAATGCAGCTCTTTTAGTGGGAAACTCTTCGCGTAGAAACTCGGAAATGGAGCTCGTAAAACCATTAAAGCCGATATTGAAAAAAGAAGCTCTCACCGAAAAATAGATGTTGCCATCTACTTCCTTGTAATTTTCGTTATAAAACTCTTGATACAGCTCCATGATGTCGGCAGGAATTGGACGTTTATCAGCAGGCAGTTCCCACCTATTCACCTCTTGCCCAAATATCATGACTTTCAGATCGGCATCGGTATACCATTTCTCTGAATTTCCTTCGTCGTATTTATTTAGGCTCAACAAAAGAGGCGTGCGAATCGCAATCTCATGAGCTTTTAATGCTTCATTTAGTTTGAACCACTTCTCATCGTAAAGTAGCTCCAGTTGGTAGCTTAATCCCATAGTTCGTTTGCATTAAACTTATAAGTCATCGAATAACGAGGCAAAGACTCTCGCCACGCGCTACAAATATATTGCTTTTATTTTAATCTGTAACGAAAAGGGCAGACCGCACGGGATGACGCATCATCATCGCTCTGTCAGGAGCTACAGATGACGACCAGCGAGGAGTAGGGAGGTAGATGAGTGCACTATATATAATGTGTCAGCCCCGACCAAATTGTGACGCTAACTAGTGACTAACAATCTATTTAGTACCTTTGTAGTTCAAGTGGCTCTTACTGCTTTGCTTGCTCCGCAGGGCGAGGAGTCTCTGGTGCCTAGCTATACATCTCTAGAATTAAGTCTTATGAAGCTCATTACCGATTCGTCACGGTCTCTGCTCTCGATAGCCTGTCTGCTCTTGCTCTGCACGACAGCGTGGGCGCAAGCGCCTATGAACCCGCGCTACCAGACCTACATACGTACCTATGCCGATGAGTGCATCCGCCAGATGAAGCGTCACAAGATCCCTGCGAGCATCACGATGGCGCAGGGACTGATCGAGACGGGGGCCGGATCTAGTCGCCTAGCGAGTGAGGGCAATAACCACTTCGGCATCAAGTGCCACCGAGCTTGGCAAGGACAGCGTATCTATGCCGATGATGATCTCAAGGGGGAGTGCTTTCGCAAGTACCGCTCTGTGGGCGACTCCTACGAGGATCACTCCAACTTCCTCAAGCAGCCTCGTTACCAAGTACTATACACCTACCCTATCACGGACTATCAGGCTTGGGCTAGGGGGTTACAGCAGTGTGGCTATGCGACGAACAAGGGCTACGCTAATATGCTCATCAAGGTGATCGAGCAGTACGAGCTATACGAGCTGGATCGCGGACGCTATCCGCGCTGGATGTCAGGTCGCCCAGCACCAACCTATACGCCCTCTGACGATGATCCCGAGATGAAGCTCACGCATGAGGGATACTTTAGCTATGGACTCCTATATGTCCTCGCCAACGAGGGTGACTCGCTTGAGTCGATAGCTCGTGAGATGGGCATAAGTCTCAAGCGCTTAGCTGACTACAACGATATGCCGGTAGACTTCCCGATTCAGGCTGGCGATGTGATCTATCTGGAGCGCAAGAACAGGCGCGCCACGCCAAACTACCCCGATCATGTGGTGCAGGTGGGTGAGTCGATGCACGACATATCACAGCGCTACGGCATACGCCTCGCTCGTCTCTATCGTATGAACCACCTAGACTACGACTACGTCCCCGAGGAGGGCGACGTACTCCGACTCCGCTAAAGTCTAAAGTCTAATCTCTAACTTCTAAGGTCTAACTTCTAATCTCTAAGGTCTATGAACCGATATATGCGCCGTGGCGTTTCTGCCGCAAAAGAAGATGTACACAAGGCTATTGCTCACATAGACAAGGGGCTATACCCGCAAGCCTTTTGCAAGATACTACCTGACATACTGGGTGGTGATCCCAACTATTGCAACATCATGCATGCCGATGGGGCTGGCACGAAGTCTTCGCTAGCTTATATCTACTGGCGAGAGACGGGCGACCTCTCCGTGTGGCGAGGCATAGCTCAGGATGCGATCGTGATGAACCTCGACGACCTCCTCTGCGTGGGTGCCACCTCGGGCATGCTCCTCTCCTCGACCATCGGGCGCAACAAGCAGCTCATCCCTGGCGAAGTGATCGGAGCTGTCATCAATGGCACCGAAGAGATCTTAGCACAGATGCGTGACCTAGGGGTGGAGATCTACCTCACAGGGGGCGAGACGGCTGACGTGGGCGACCTGGTCCGTACGATCATCGTAGACAGCACCGTGACCTGCCGTATGCGTCGGAGCGACATCATAGACAATGCGCACATCGCTGACGGAGATGTGATCGTCGGCTTTGCCTCCTATGGACAGGCAACCTACGAGGAGCGTTACAATGGCGGTATGGGGAGCAACGGGCTTACCTCTGCACGGCACGATATACTCTATCATGCACTCGCTGAGAAGTATCCCGAGAGCTACGACCCCGCTGTGCCTGATGACTTGGTTTACAGTGGTAGCCGAGAGCTACTCGCTGAGGTGCCAGGGACAGGGCTGACGGTCGGCGAACTGATCCTCTCCCCCACACGTACCTACGCACCACTTGTGGCGAAGCTACTCAAAGAGATGCGCCCCGCCATACATGGACTAATCCACTGTACAGGAGGCGCACAGACGAAGGTGATGAACTTCGTCACCAACAAACATATTATCAAGGACCATCTCCTTCCGGTTCCTCCGCTCTTCCAGATGATTGCCGAGGAGAGTGGAGCTGACGCTGCGGAGCTGTACCAAGTCTTTAACATGGGGCATCGCCTAGAGGCTTACCTGCCCGCCGAGCAGGCTGAGGAGGCTATCGCTGTGGCGCGACACTTCAACATCGACGCGCAGATCATCGGTCGTGTTGAGGCGGCCGACCAGAATCGCCTGACACTCGTTACGCCCTTTGGCACGGTGGAGCGATAGCCACGGTAGAGCGATAGCCTTTGACCCACCCCTTACATCACTTAGCAGACCTATATGAACGATTTACTCAACCGCATAGAAGCTCTGGTGGCACGCCACGAGGAGCTAGAGACATTGATCACCGACCCTAGCGTCATTGCTGACGGCAGACGCTTTGCCACGCTCAGCAAGGAGTACACCCACCTGGGAGAGATCCTCAAAGCTGGCGGGCAGTACAAGCAGCTCCTGACACAACAGGAGGAGGCCGAGAGTACGCTCCAAGACGCCGACAGCGATGAAGAGCTAAAAGCGATGGCGCGCGAGTTACTCGCTGAGGCTAAGGAGGAGATCCCTAAGATGGAGGAGGAGATCAAGCTGCTCCTCCTACCGAACGATCCAGAGGATGACAAGAACGCTATCGTCGAGCTACGCGCTGGCACGGGCGGTGACGAGGCAGCACTCTTTGCGGGTGACCTCTTCCGTATGTACTCGCGCTACTGCGAGACGAAGGGGTGGAATGTCACCGTCAGCAGCTATACCGAGGGCGGCACGGGTGGCTACAAGGAGATCGTACTCAATGTTACAGGTACGGGCGTGTACGGTACGCTCAAGTATGAGAGTGGTGTGCATCGCGTGCAGCGCGTCCCCCAGACGGAGACGCAGGGACGTATCCACACCTCGGCAGCGACCGTGGCCGTATTGCCTGAGGCTGACAAGTTTGAGGTCAACATCAACGAGGGTGAGATCAAGTGGGATACCTTCCGCTCTAGTGGTGCTGGTGGGCAGAATGTCAACAAGGTGGAGTCAGGCGTTCGTCTCCACTATCCGTGGCGCAACCCCAATACGGGTGTCGTGGAGGATATAACGATCGAGTGTACCGAGACGCGTGACCAGCCGAAGAATAAGGAGCGTGCGCTGTCACGACTTCGCACTTTCATCTATGACAAGGAGCATCAGAAGTATATCGACGAGATAGCTTCACGTCGTAAGACGATGGTCTCGACGGGCGACCGCTCGGCTAAGATCCGCACCTACAACTTCCCGCAGGGTCGTGTCACCGATCACCGCATCGGTCTGACGGTGCACAACTTACCCGGCGTGCTCGGTGGCGACCTGCAGCCGATCATCGACGCACTCATCGTCGCTGAGAATACGGAGCGCCTCAAAGAGGCCACCCTCTGATTTTCACCCAAATGCTACTATGCTTTTGGATATCGATATGATACTTTTTCACTACCTTAGTAGACCGTATACGGTTACTCACTTCAAATAAACAGAAGACTATCTCATGAATCGCGAGCAAATCATAGCACAAATACGAGCCAAGCGCAGCTACCTCTGCGTGGGTCTCGATCCAGATATACAGAAGTTGCCTCCGCACTTGCTGAAGGGGGATAATCCTATCCTAGATTTCAACAAAGCGATCATCGATGCCACAGCACAGTACGCTATCGCATTCAAGCTGAACTTGGCTTTTTATGAAACCCTTGGGGCTTTCGGCATGCAGGTCTTTGGCGATACGGTGGACTACATACGTCAGAATTATCCCGAGCAGCTGATCATCGCTGATGCTAAGCGTGGCGACATAGGCAATACGAGCAAGATGTATGCGCGTGCCTTCTACGAGAACTTTAAGGTCGATGCGCTCACCGTGGCTCCCTACATGGGTAGCGACAGTGTGCTGCCTTTCCTAGAGTATAGCGACAAGTGGGTGATCCTACTCGCCTTGACGAGCAATCAGGGGGCGCAGGACTTTCAGATGCTCCATACGGGCGAGGAGACTTGTCTCTTCGAGCAGGTGCTCAAGACGGCTCTGAGCTGGGAGGGCGCGGACCATATCATGTTTGTCGTAGGTGCTACGCAGAGCAATCTGATGCAGCGTGTGCGGGCGGTGGCTCCAAATGCCTTCCTCCTCGTACCAGGCGTGGGTGCTCAGGGAGGTAGCCTAGAGGCGGTCGCAGAGCATGCGATGACGAGCGACTGCGGACTGATCGTCAATAGTTCGCGAGGCATCATCTATGCGGGCAATGACGAGCGCTTTGCCTCGGCTGCTGCGAAGGCAGCCTCTGACCTAGCACGCCAGATGGAGCAGACGCTCATAGACAAGGGTATCATAGACTAATATATAAGGTAGATGTATACAGTTGCAGACATTGCCAAGCTAATCGGTGGTACGCTAGAGGGCGACAGCACAGCTCAGCTACAAGGCTTCGCAGGCATTGAGCAGGCGAAGGCGGGTGACTTGAGCTTTCTCGCCAATATGAAGTACGAGCCCTACCTCTACACGACACACGCCTCGGCGGTACTCGTCGACGAGAAGTTTACTCCGACACAGCCTTGCTCTACGACTTTGATCCGTGTGGCAAACCCTTACGAGACGCTCTCACAGCTGATGCGACTCTACGTCTCTCAGCAGGAGCCTCACTGGACGGGCGTCCACCCGACAGCTATCGTAGACCCTTCGGTAGAGATCCCCAAAGAGTGCATCATCGGTCCGTACGTCTGCATCGAAGCGGATGTCAAGCTCGGCGAGCAGGTCATCATCTCGGCGCACTGCGTCATCGGGACCAACTGCTCTATCGGTGACCACACGACACTACATCCACGGGTCACGCTTTACTCAGATAGCATCATCGGCCATCATTGCCGCATCCATGCGGGTACGGTGATCGGTGCCGATGGCTTCGGCTTTGCCCCTACGGATCATGGCTATGACAAGATCCCGCAGATAGGACATGTGGAGATAGGAGACAACGTGGAGATAGGTGCTAATAGTTGCATCGATCGCGCTACGATGGGCGTGACGCGCATCGCTTCAGGGGTTAAGATCGACAACCTCGTACAGATCGCGCACAACTGCACCGTCGATGAGCACACGGTCATCGCTGCCCAGGCGGGACTAGCAGGCTCAGCACACATCAAGGAGTGGTGCCAGCTGGGCGGTCAAGTGGGTATAGCTGGTCACCTCACCGTGGGCGACCATTCGCAGCTCGGTGGCCAGACGGGCGTACTGGGCAATCTCCAGCCACACAGCGTCGTGATGGGTGCTCCCGCCATGCCTGTGGGTAAGGCGCTACGTGCCTTCGCCACGCTTCCTAAGCTCCCTGAGCTGATGCGTCGCGTAGACAAGCTCGAAGAGCAGGCCTCCGCAGAAACTAAATAGACACATTTGTAAAAGCAGACACACTCACGTTATGAATCAGTACACACTCGCTACGACACTCACCTTCCAAGGTGTAGGACTTCACACAGGAGCCAATCGCACCTTGACCCTCTCCCCTGCGGAGCCTCATAGTGGTTATCAGATCTGTCGCTCCGACCTCGAGGGCCACCCCGTGATCCCCGCTTATGCGGACTATGTCACGACGACGCAGCGTGCTACTCGTATAGAGCGTGGCACTGTGCAGGTCTCTACGCTCGAGCATTGCCTCAGCGCACTCTATGCGCTCGGCGTGGACAACTGTCTGATCACGGTAGATGGTGACGAAGCGCCTATACTAGACGGATCTGCCTATCCTTATGTACAGGCGATCCAAGAGGCAGGACTCAAGGAGCAGTCTGCTGCTCGCGAGGTCTTTGTGGTTCGTAAGCCTATCGAGGTAAGAGATGAGGAGACGGGAGCCTCCATTCTCCTTCTTCCATCGGATCAGCTCGGCGTAGAGGCGCACCTGAGCTTTGCCTCCCCGCTACTGAGCAACCAATACGCTTCGCTGCGTGACCTCAGTCGCTATGGCGAGGAGGTAGCCGAGGCACGCTCCTTCGTCTTCGTACGAGAGATACTACCTCTCCTCAGTCAGGGCTTGATCAAGGGCGGAGACCTAGCCAATGCGATGGTGATCAACGATGAGCCGCTCTCAGAGAGCGATGCCAAGGCACTGGCGGAGGCTCTGCATCGTCCTGTAGCAGAAGTGAATCAGCTAGGTGTGATCAACCCGAAAGAGGGAATCCCGAACGAGCCCGCACGTCACAAGATCATCGATATACTAGGCGATCTAGCCCTGGCTGGCATCTTCGTGCAGGGACATATCATAGCGACCAAGCCTGGCCATAAGATCAATAACAAGCTAGCACGGGCGATCCGCAAGGAGATCAAAGGAATGGAGACACAGCCGCCCGTCTATGATCCCAATGCGACACCTGTACTCGACCTGAACCAGATCAAAGGTCTCCTACCCCACCGCTATCCTTTCCTCCTTGTGGACAAAGTGATCCACCTAGACAAGAACCATATCGTGGGGGTCAAGAACGTGAGCTTCAATGAGACCTTCTTCCTCGGTCACTTTCCCACAGAGCCAGTTATGCCAGGCGTTCTCATCGTCGAGGCTATGGCGCAGACCGCTGGGCTACTCGTACTCAGCGGCATCGAAGACCCCGAGCGCTACTCGACCTACTTCCTGACGATCAACAATGTGAAGTTCAGAAACAAGGTCGTGCCAGGCGACACCCTCCTCTTTAAGGTGATGCTCACCAGTGAGGTGCGTCGCGGCTTAGCCAGCGTCAGAGGACTCACCTTCGTGGGCAACCAGCTCGTTTGCGAGGCCGACTTCATGGCTCAGATAGTAAAGAATAAGGAGTAAACAATCATATCCACTATATGGCTCAAACGCTTATATCTCCTCTTGCTCAGGTGCACCCTGAGGCACAGATAGGAGCTGAGGTGACGGTCGGACCTTTTGTCACCATAGAGGCCAACACGGTCATCGGTGACCGCACAGTCCTAGACCAAGGCTGCATAATTCGCAGCGGAGCGCGCATCGGTAGCGACTGTCACATACATCCCTATGCCGTCATCGCAGGGATACCACAAGACCTTAAGTTCAAAGGTGAGGAGACCACAGCCGTCATCGGTGACCACACCACCATCCGAGAGTTCGCCACCGTCAATCGTGGTACCGCCTCACGTGGCACCACAGTCGTCGGGAGTAACTGCCTGATCATGGCTTACTCACACGTGGCGCACGACTGCATCCTCAAGGATCACATCATCCTAGGTAATGCGACCCAGCTCGCTGGGGAGGTCGAGATAGATGACTACGCCATCCTCAGCGGTGCCGTACTGGTACATCAGTTCGTACGCATCTCACAGCATGTGATGATACAGGGAGGCTCTAAGGTGACCAAGGACATACCACCCTACTGTCTCGTGGGGCGCGATCCAATCGTTTACTGCGGTATCAACATCGTAGGACTACGTCGCCGAGGCTTCACCAACGACCAGATCTTCCTCATCAACGACGTCTACCGCACACTTTATCAGGGTGGACTCAACAACAGCGAGGCGCTCGTAGAGATACAGAGTCGCTATCCGCAGTGCTACGAGCGCGACCTCATCTACAACTTCATCAGCGACAGCAAGCGCGGTATAGTCCGCGGATCGATGGACTAGCTCTAGACAAAAGATCCAAGACCGTAGCCAAGTCGCCATCAACCAACTAAAGACCAGCTGAAACAATGAAAAAGATACTCGTCGGACGCCAATGGGGCACCACGGATAGTTATATCCTCGAGCGTGATCACCTCTCCATCCACGACCTCGTGGAGCGTGTCGCTCAGCGCTTTGTTGTAGAGCTAAGGAGTATCTCGGACCTTCCACAGGGCATCGCCTACGTCTTCGCAGGCCCAGGCAATAATGGAGCTGACGGACTGGCCATCGCACGACGCCTCCTGCAGGAGGGGCACCGGGTGCACTGCTACCTCTTTTGCAAGCAAGAGGAGGAGCTCTCGGAGGCTTGCGCCTGGCAGCAGACGAAGCTTCTGGAGTTTCACCCTGACGCCCTGACCATTGTCGCAGATGAGTTTCAGCCCCCGCTCTTGACCGCTCAGACGCTCGTCATCGATGCGCTCTTTGGCACAGGTCTCTCGCGTCCTCTCGAGGGAGGCTTTGCGGTGCTGGTAGAGCAGCTTATCAACGCTTCGCCAGCCACGGTCATCGCCGTAGATGTCCCCTCAGGGCTCTACGACAAGGACAATAGCGAGAACAACCTGCAGGCGATCATCAAGGCGGACTACACCCTCACCTGCGAAAGCCCCAAGATAGCTCTACTCCTATCAGACAATGAGTGCTACACGGGCACGCTACGCATCCTCTCGCTCAGTCTTAATATGGATGACGACCCCGCCATCCAAGCCGACTACTATCTCTACACCCCGCAGGATGCTCGTAGAGCCTTGAAGCCTCTCTCGCACTTTGCGCACAAAGGCACGCAGGGACACGCCCTCCTCATCGCAGGCTCCGAAGTGATGGCAGGCGCAGCTATGCTGGCTGGTATGGGCGCTATGCGCTCGGGACTAGGCAAGCTCACGATGCATCTACCCAGCTCATTGGCTCAACTAGCGAACACACTACTCCCCGAGGCAATTGTGGAGAGGGACAAGGAGGAGACCATCGTTGGCAGCCTCCCTAAGGATCTACACAACTACCAGGCTATCGCCATGGGGCCTGGCATTGGTACAGCCCCGCTCACGCTGCATCTCTTGGAGCATCTACTGCAAAACATACAGCCCGACACCCCCTTACTACTCGATGCCGATGCGCTCAACCTCCTAGCACTCCATCCCGAGCTGCTGAGCGTCTTGCCCAAGGACACCATCATCACGCCACATCCAGGCGAACTAGACCGCATCACAGGAAGCTCTCTCGATGATCACCACCGCCTGACCAAAGCGCAAGAGCTAGCCATGGAGCAGGAGCTCATCGTCGTACTCAAGGGGGCTAACACAGCCACTTGCCTGCCAACGGGCGAGGTCATCTTCAACAGCTCAGGCACACCGGCCCTTGCCACCGCCGGCAGTGGAGATGTACTCACTGGCATCATCCTCTCGCTCCTAGCGCAGGGCTACACACCCGCTGAGGCAGCTCCGCTAGGCGTTTACATCCATGGGCTGACAGCCAATCATTATGGCGAGCGACACTCGCCACGCGGTATGATAGCCCGCGACATAGCAGAGATGCTCCCCGCTGTCCTCAAGATTGTCGAGCAGTAACTCCACACCCATATATAGTACCGCACAGATATGAAGCATCTTCGGAGCCAAGGCCTCTTACTATTCACAGCACTCCTCTGCCTGCTCGTGAGCCTGCCTAGTTGCTCTAAGCGCAAGACAGCCGAAGAGCTACTACAGGAGGCGATCGTACAGCAGTATCAGAGCGTTGGTAAGCTACTACTCACGGAGACTACCCTCCAGAAGGCGGTCACCCTACAGGATCCCAAGATTACCTTTTACGATATCAATAGCTTCAAGGACTTCACCAAGTGGCTGAGCAATCAGACCAAGATAGGCAACCGTGTAGGCATCTACTCCTTTGATGCCACGCTGGTGAGCTATACAGACCTGACAGGCTTCTCGGCAGACGATGTAAGCTACGACAAAGAGCAACAGCAGCTCACCATCTACATCTCTCCCATACAGGTGGAGCTACGAGGACGCGACTTCACGCTACGGACCGAGTACGAGTATGTAGCCCCCCTCCGAGAGGCTATCACCCCGCAAGACCGTGCGCGTGTCAAGAATCGAGCCTACCAAGTACTCCAACAGGAGATCAACTCCAATGATCAGCTCATAGCTCAGATACGACAGCGTTCTATCGAGAAGCTACGTCGATGGTTCACGCAGCTCCTCCTCTCCTACGAGCTACCGCCTACGGTCGTCATCGTAGAGCGAGGCTCAGCACTCGTACATCCTAACACACCACCCACCTCACCACAGTAGCTCCTCAATCCTATGAGCAAATGGCTTAAGCGCATCCTTTACATACTCCTAGCGATACTGCTTCTAGTCGGTATCGTACTCCTATGGCGTAGCTGCTCCAAGAGCCAGAGCGAGGACTATAGCGATGTCGTCACGCACGCTATGACCGTCCGCTCGATCGAGGAGATACTCAAGCTCTCCACAGGCGAGTGCTACCAAGAGATCCCCATGGTCGACACCATCGATGGCATGGTGATAGCCTACGTCATACAGGCTCGTACCTACATAGACTTCGATATAGACAAGCTCCCCACGCAGCTGCAGGGCGACACGCTCTATGTGCAGCTGCCCCCCGAAGAGGTCACCCCACACGAGATCGGCTACACCGTGATCGATGTACACTCACTACGTCAAGGCTTTATCACAAAGACGCTCACCGCAGAGCAAGAGAATAGAGCCAAGCGACGCGTACCGCAGCGACTCATCAACGAAGTCTACCGCGCAGGCTACATCCGTAACGCACGGCAGCAGGCCCGCGAAGAGTTGGCACGCTTTCTCTCCATCGCTCACCCTACGGTCATCGTCGTAGACCGCTATCCCGATGGGGTGAGAGACTCCTTCTTTGCCGATACCGTCTACATAGACCATCGTACACTATAAGAGGGGGCTAATTCTTATAAGATGTGGAACTTGTGCAGGGGAATATGTCGCAATCTGCATTAGTTTTTGTAACTTTGGACGATTTTATCGAGGTATAAGACAATAGAACTAAGTAATCAGACGATTTTTTATGATCAATCCGGTCAACAAGACAATCACCCTACCCGATGGTCGCACGATCACCATCGAGACGGGCAAGCTTGCTAAGCAAGCCGACGGTGCTGTCACCGTCACCATGGGCTCTACCGTACTACTCGCAGCTGTAACCGCTGCCAAGGAGGCTAAGCCCGATGTGGACTTTATGCCACTGCAGGTAGAGTACAAAGAGAAGTATTCAGCCATAGGACGCTTCCCCGGAGGCTTCACACGCCGCGAGGGACGCGCCTCAGACTATGAGATATTAACTTGCCGCCTAGTGGACCGCGCACTGCGTCCTCTCTTCCCAGATGACTACCATGCAGAGGTCTACGTGAACATTATCCTCTTCTCCTCCGATGGCGAAGATATGCCAGACGCACTCGCTGGACTAGCTGCCTCGGCTGCTCTAGCAGTCTCTGATATCCCCTTCGGCGGTCCTATCAGTGAGGTACGCGTGGCACGCATCGATGGTGAGTTTGTCATCAATCCTACCTTCGAGCAGCTAGAGCGTGCCGACATTGACATGATGGTCGCAGCAACACTCGACAACATTATGATGGTCGAGGGCGAGATGGAAGAGGTCCAGGAGGAGGAGATGCTCGAGGCTATCAAGGTAGCTCACGAGGCTATCAAGGTACAGTGCCAGGCTCAGCTAGAGCTCTCGGAGGCTGTCGGCAAGATGACCAAGCGTGAGTACCCCGCTGAGGAGCAAGACGAGGAGCTACGTGAGCGTATGCAGCGTGAGCTCTATGACAAGATCTACAAGGTCGCTACCGCTGGTACCGACAAGCATGCTCGTGGCGATGCCTTTGAGGCAATCGTTGAGGAGTTCAAGGCGCAGTTTACCGAAGAGGAGCTCGGGGAGAAGGGCATGATCATAGACCGCTACTACCACGATATGGAGAAGGCGGCTATGCGTCGTATGATCCTCGACGAGGGCAAGCGTCTCGATGGTCGTCGTACCGATGAGATACGTCCTATCTGGATCGAGACGGACTGCCTACCAGGTCCTCACGGATCGGCTATCTTCACACGTGGTGAGACGCAGTCTCTCTCTACGGTGACGCTCGGTACCAAGAGCGATGAGAAGCTGGTCGACGATGTACTCAACTACGGCAAGGAGCGCTTCCTCCTGCACTACAACTTTCCACCCTTCTCTACGGGCGAGGCAAAAGCTTCGCGTGGCATCAGCCGTCGTGAGATCGGTCACGGTAACCTAGCACACCGTGCGCTCAAGCGCATGATCCCCGAGGACTACCCCTACGTAATCCGTGTGATGAGTGATATCCTTGAGTCCAACGGATCATCCTCTATGGCAACCGTCTGCGCCGGTACGCTCGCACTGCGTGATGCTGGTGTCCAGATGAAGAAGCCTGTCTCTGGTATCGCCATGGGTCTCATCAGTGAGAACAAGGGTACCAACTACGCTATCCTCTCCGACATCCTTGGAGATGAGGATCACCTCGGCGATATGGACTTTAAGGTAACGGGTACCCGTGACGGTATTACCGCTACGCAGATGGATATCAAGGTGGACGGTCTGAGCTATGAGATCCTAGCAAATGCTTTGGCACAGGCTAAGGCTGGTCGCCTCCACATCCTAGACAAAATCGAGGAGGCACAGCCCGCAGCTCGTCCCGATATGAAGCCTCATGCACCACGCATCGAGACGCTACGCATCGGTAAGGAGTTCATCGGAGCTGTCATTGGCCCGGGCGGCAAGATCATCCAGGGCATCCAGGAGCAGAGCGGTGCCACGGTCAACATCGAAGAGGTGGACAACTATGGTATCGTCGAGATCAGTAGCTCTAACAAGGAGTCTCTCGATGCTGCTATGGCTATGGTACGTGGTATCGTCGCTACTCCAGAGGTGGGCGAGGTCTACAAGGGTACCGTCTCCTCAGTGATGCCTTACGGCTGCTTCGTACAGTTTATGCCAGGCAAGGATGGACTGCTTCACATCAGCGAGATCGACTGGAAGCGTTTTGCCACGATCGAGGATACAGGTCTCAAGGAGGGCGACACGATCGATGTTAAGCTCATCGAGATCGACCCCAAGACGGGTAAGTTCAGCCTATCACACAAGGCACTTCTACCTAAGCCCGAGGGCTATGTAGAGCCTGAGCGTCGTCCGCGCCGTGAGCGTCGTGATGATGGCGAGCGTCGTGAGCGCCGTCCCCGTCGTGAGCATCGTGACGAATAGACGATAAGAGCTAGAGCGACTGTGTCACCATACACAGCAGCTCTACTAAGCTAAATACAGGAAGTCACCAACCTCAAATATTCTTTCACTACCTCTGCTACCAGCATGTTGTGAGCGAAAGTTGTGGTTGGTGACTTCTTTTTCTATAACTTTGCAGCGGATTAGACTAGCAAGTTTGTATGCCAACCCCATCGACAGGTACCAAGCCAAACTATCTCGGGCCCTTTATAACTATGGTGATCATGATGACCGTCATCGGCTTCGTCACGAGTATCAACCAGCAGTTTCAACTACCTATCAAGAGTGCCTATCTGCACTCCGCAGGTGGCTGGACCAATAGCTTTGCGACGCTACTCATCTTCGCCTTTTTCCTCTCATACCTAGTGCTAGGGCCTACCTCGGCACGCTTTGTGGAGCGACATGGCTACAAGATGACCATCGTCAGGGGCTTGGTCATGCTGGCGGGAGGTATCCTACTCTTCATCCTCTCGGCACTGCTCTTCATGCACACCTCGCTATGGATCACGCTCTCTGAGACGGTGCAGCTGCCTGTGAGCTATCTGATCTTCCTCCTCGGATCCTTCGTCTGTGGAGCGGGTATCACCTTCATGCAGTCGTCGGTCAATCCTTATCTCATCGCCTGCACAGTCCCTGGCACATCCGCTGTACAGCGGCAAAACATCGGTGGCGTGGGCAACTCAACGATGACCATGCTGGCACCACTCTTCGTCTCGATGGTTATCTTCGGCGGAGTGAACGATCTAGAGGCTCTGCAGATCCAAGAGGTGATCGTGCCGATGATCATCCTAATGGGTGTCGTGCTGATACTCTCCTACATTGTCAAGCGACTCCACGTCCCGCACATCGAGGGGACGACGAGTAGCGAGGACGCTGAGGTAAGCTTCAAGACTGTGTGGCGCATACGACGTGTGCGACTCGGCTGCATAGCACTCTTCTGCTATGTCGGTGTCGAGGTCTGCATCGGAGCTAACATCATCTTATATGGGCAAAACGACCTCTCACTGAGCTATAGTACCGTGGCACTCTACGCTACACTCTACTGGGGGGCTATGCTGGTAGGGCGCTTCGTAGGTAGCTTCCTAAACCGTGTCTCTGACCGCAAGCTACTATGGAGTACCACGCTGCTCTCCGCTATCCTCATCCTGATTGCTGTCGTGACCAATCAGCCTTACTGGCTCATAGCCGTAGGACTATGTCACTCGGTCATGTGGGGTGCGATCTATTCGTTAGCACTCAAGGAGCTAGGGAGCCTAGCCACGAGAGCCTCCGGCGTACTGCTGATGGGACTCATCGGAGGGGCACTCTTACCATTCTTACAGAGCTTGCTAGCGGACCTGCTCGGAGGGTATCACTACACCTGGCTACTCGTCGTAGCAGGCGAGCTATACATGCTTTACTACGCTCTGGCGGGCTCCCGCTTTAAGGAGCAGCAGGCGTAATCAATCGGATTCTATTCACTTTAATCAATCATACGAATATGAAAAAGTTTATGCTAATCGTAGCTGCTGGTCTAGCACTAGTAGCTTGTAACACGGAGAAGAAGGACGCAACTACTACTGTAGACTCTACCGCTATTGTCGCAGAGGCTCCTGTAGTTGCTGAGCCTGAGGTCTTCAAGTACGCTACCGCTGACGGCAAGCAGCACTTTGAGCTGACTGTCACCGGCGAGAATCGTGAGAACGCAACGCTCAAGGATATCGAGGGCAATGTCGTCTACGAGCTGAAGAACGCTGTCAGCGCTGATGGCGCTAAGTGGGAAAACGAGGAGGGCTACTACTTCTGGACGAAGGGTGACTCTTTCTACTTCGGCAAGGGCGACAAGCAGCTTTGCGAGGGTGCTCTAGTCGTAGAGGCTCCTGCTGCTGAGACTCCTGCTGCTGAGGCTCCTGCTGCTAAGTAATCACAGCTCACAACGAATAGATATGCGAAGGCAAGCTGATGGTCTCATTGGCTCGTCTTCGCATATCTCTATTTGAGACTGTTGACTTTTGCAATAGTCTCTATTTAGCCAGATCATCATCTACACACTATGCCTACGCTCCTCAGACGCTGGTGGACTTCGCTAGGACATAGCGTCCACTCGCCGACAGCCTTTCGGCTTATCACCTTAGTGCTAGACCAGCGCGGTGTAGCCTACTACCCAGAGCATCTAGAGGAGCTACTCAAGGGTGCTGAGCTACTAGACAACCAGCAGAAGCAACTAGCACTACAGCTGCTCCATCAGTGGCCCCTCATGCAGCTCGTCACGCAGTACGACAAGGCACTAGCCTACGATCGCGCTCTGATCTTATGGCAAGGCACTCCACTAGCGGAGATGCCGTGGGGCTGTGGCTCTGTCCTTTGGCATATAGGGCGGGAGGTGCCAAACGCCTTTCGCCATAGAGAGGCTGGCATGATGGTCGACTATGCAGGCGGACAACTACTCTTCCTAGATCGTAAGTTGCCCCGCCAAGACTTCTGGACACGTATCAGACATTAATCTAAACAACCATACAACTATGAAGAAAAGCCCCATATACACCCGCCGTGGCGATGACGGCACCACAGGACTCGTAGGCGGTACACGCATCTCCAAGGGTCACATACGCCTTGAGTGCTACGGAACTATCGATGAGCTCAACAGCCATATCGGTGTCCTCCTCGCTGAGGACCTCACAGATGAGACGCACGACTTCCTACTGCGTCTACAGCATATCCTCTTTAACGTGGCAGGCAGTCTAGCCACACCACCCGATCAGGAGGAGTACCTCGCAGCTATGCAGATAGACCCGACGGACATTGAGAAGCTGGAGCACAAGATCGACGAGCTGGACGCTACGCTTCCACGTCTCAAGGAGTTCGTCCTCCCCTCTGGTGGACGCACAGCAGCACTCTGTCACGTCTGTCGCACCGTATGCCGTCGTGCCGAGCGCAACATCTACCGCCTCCGTGAGGAGAGCCGTGTAGATGACCTGATCGTTCGCTTTGTCAATCGTCTGAGCGACTACTTCTTCGTCCTCGCCCGCACAGAGGCGGTACGAACGTACGGATCGGAGGTCACCTGGAATCGAGGGTACAGCACCCTGTAATTCACCTGAGCCTGTCGCTTCTTGCAACAGGCTCTTTTTTTGTCCGCTCTCGTTATCCTAAGGCGAGCCTTGACGTAAGCTTCACAGCAAAGAAAGTTATCTGTCCGAAAGACCTATCCTTGCCTACCTGGAGCATAAAAATAGCCACGTGAGAATTGACCTCTCACGTGGCTATTGCTTTTTACAGCGTGTGTGCGCTTGCGGCTAGCGAACTTTGTAGAGCTGGCTACCGATGCGTACGATGTAGGACTGCTCCGTAGGGAGTGTGAACTCGAACGCTCTATCTGCCTGCGCTGAGCTATAGAGTACTCGTCCTGTCACGTCATACACCTGTACTGAGTCACCGTTGGGATTGACGATGGTCAGCACGCCTTCGATCATCTTGGCACTAGGCTCCGTCAGGACAAGCTGACTCACAGCTGTAGCCTTGCGGATCTCACCCATCTTAGAGAATGGACTCATGATCAGCCCCTGCTCATTAGCCTTGACGGCTCTAACACGGTGATAGAGCGCATCCTGCTGCAGATGACTAGGTACAGAGACACTGATTGAAGTACCTTCATGGAGAGGCTCGCCAAAGTATGGAGCTAGATAAGACTCGCCCTTTTTGAAGCGCTGGGTCACCTTGAAGTTGTCTACAAAGAGATACTCCGGTCCCTTGACAGCAAAGAGCGCGATGATGGAGCGTTTGCTACCATTCTTGAGCTGTACGGAGTAGTCTTGCCACTGATTGATGATCGGTCTCTGCGCCTCCTCGGCAACGTAAACGAGGTCTGCCTGCTCATATTGCTCAGTCTCCTCATTGTAGTTAAAGAGTGCGAGCGCAGCCTGTGGGAACTGATTGCTGGTCAAGTCGTAGGCACCATATAGGCTTAGGGATACATTGACCACACCACCTCCGTGCGAGAGGTCTAGCTCGGGAGCCTGCATAGAGGCACTAGCACCATGATTGATAAACTGCCACCCGTCGAAGCCCACATAGTCCGTACAGGGGGCATACGAGTACATCTCCCAGCCAGGCATATTGAGATCCGTCGGAAAAGCCTTAGCATAGCTACCTGCGGGAGGGTTGTCGACGCTCCATCCGGTAGCATTGCCCTCTAGGTCCTTGACGCCCGTAAAGTCCTCATCAATCAGCGTAACCTCTGAGTCTGCATAGATTCGTCTATCATGGTAAGCCATGTAGAAGTATCGACCGGCCGATGGTACTTCTGACCACGAGGCGGCATAGTGGTCTGCACTCAGATCTGATGCCTCCTCTAGCTCTGGCGTAGCGAGTCCGCTGACCTCTTGGTCTACTGAGTGATAAGACTCCTTACTTCCCTGCACAGCACGTACATTGTAGTAGTAAGTGTACTGAGGATCGACTCCAGTGACCTTGAAGCTATTGGTGGTCACCTTTTGTCCCGTGAGATAGTCCTTGCGTATCATAGGACGCTGTCCCATCTCATTGGGAGGTACCGTCTCATCGACAGTCATATAGTAGACATCTACGAGATAACTATCAGCACCCTCGACAGGCGCCCAATTAGCGACAAAGCTATCAGCCTTGAAGTCTGTATAGCCCGTTACCTTAGGAATGGGTAGGAAGGGCTTCATCTTATACACCTCGACGTCGTCTAGGAGCATGTCAAAGTGGTAATTACCAGCCTCAGCGATCTCGCGTGTGTATGGCATCACCTGAAAGCCCATGTTGACGATGGTACTATGGCCAGCTCCTGCGAAGACCATCTCATAGGTCTGCCACTCGGTCGATAGGGTCGTAATCTCTGGAGTCAGAGGACGTAGCACGCTCCACTCACCCTTGTAGACTGGATTGTCACTATCTCGATACCAAGAGGTCTCAGCAGACTCGACGAAGAGCCTTACCATGCAGAGCTTAGGGTCGATAGGTTGTGTCACCTTGGCTCTAAAGCGTAGGACGATGATGTTGTCACTCGTAAGGTCATCCTCATGTAGCTTGACATCCATCAGGTCTAGCGGAGGCGTATTGAGCTTAGCTCCCTCCTTGCTACCTAGATGTATCGTGCCACCAGCTGCGTGTGTGGAGCCTTTGCCCTGGCACTCTTCGAAGGTTAGACCATCAAATGTGCCACCCCAGCCACGCCAGTGCGTGTACTGTGGATCAATGTTTTGCCAGATACGATACTTGTACGTTCCATCGGGAGCGCAGATAGTACCGACGGTGTCGGGTGCTTGTTCACTACCGGCGGTCATCAGAGAGAAGTCCTCCCTGAGGAAGAGCGTCAGATCGCCCTTTGCCTCTGCTGGAGAGGTAAAGTCGGAGCGAAGCCCAGAGCGCCCTGAGACCACAGTGATCTCGGCACCAGCATTACGTGGGTTGATTAGGGGCTTGCGGGTCTGTAGCTCTTGAGCCGACAGGCTCATCGCTGCCGACAATGCCATAAAGGCTAGTAAGAGTGTAATCGTTCGTTTCATAGAAATGAGGATTTAGTGATATGTGATGGAAAAGAAAAGATCGACCTCGAAGAGGCCTCTTTGTGAGCCCATCGAGGTCGATCCTTAGTATAGACTAGTAGAGTACTACCTTGCGTCTCTCTGTATAGCCCGTAGCATCAGATACGACTAGGATGTAGACACCAGCCTGACCACGATAGATAAGCTGATCCTGTGCCTGCGCTAGTTGCTGACCTGATATGCTGTAGAGCGTCAAGAGACTCTCGGGGCGCGTAGCTGAGAGCGTCTGCTCAGATACCTCGATGAGACAGTTGGCTGCGCCCTCCACCGTAGTGATGGCATTAGCCTGAGCCATCTTCATCTGACCGATGAAGAGGTTGTACTGGTCTATGGAGCGATCTCTAAAGGCAAGCCTGATCTCCTTGCCAATGTACTTAGAGAGGTCTACCTTGTGAGCTGTAAGAGTAAAGTAGTATCGCTCCTCACCATCAATAGTCTCCTTAAATGGGGAAATCCCTGCCTCCTTGTCTACCGTATAGACAGGCTTGGACTCAAGGATCTTGCTAGGCATAGGCTCCTCGGCTCCCTCTACGACATAAAGATCGTAACTAGAAAGCGCATCTTCATCTTCCGAAGCTCCTACCCAGTGGAACCATGGGATGTCTCCTGCGACCGTAAAGGCAGGCGTGATGAGCCAGTGATCTGCAGGCTTGTCGGGACGACCATCCACATACATACCATCCTCCTTGAGGCTACGACGGAATGCCGAGGTAGACATAAAGAAGCGGTATGACTTGCCACCCTGTATAGGCAGGACACGACCCACCCAGCCCTTGTCTAGGTTACATCCTAGCGACTTAGCTTGGATATTGGGCATCTGACGGCTCATATCGTAGATGATGAAGTCTCCAGAACGGTTAGGGTTAAAAAATGAGCCCGCACGCTCCTTAAACTTCGAGAAGGGAATGTCGGTACGATACTGGTTGGGCTTGTCGATCTCTGCATCGTAGGTGTCGTTGATCCACTTGAGGATAGGCATCGTGCCATTGATCTTATGCTTGTCAGCCTCAAAGTCTGACGCGCCACCATCGTTCAGCGTCGTAATGAAGTCTGGTGATAGGATCTCAGCGTGGCTCTTAGCCTCTCCGAGAGAAAAGGCAAGCTCCGCATCAGGACCTTCCTTTTGCTTCATGACGTAGCGATCCTTGTTGTAGAAGGTCTTAGAAACGGTAACAGGAAAGCGACTAGAATAAAATGCACAAATAGGGCCATACGTAGCTGTAAAAGTCACCAATGTCTGACCGTAATTGTAAGAGTTCGAGATGAGCTGATGAGGGATGGGTCCCAGATCACCTGTCAGATTGTATAGGACAGCTCCAATCAAACCTCCTGAGACTGGCCCCATAGAGGAGATATCCCCAGCATTCATACAGCTTCTTATTTCAGGATAGTCGTAAGTGATTTTATCATCGGATGCTGGCATATAGCCGATTATACCCCCAGCAAAGCCATCCTTTGCCCAGATGTCTCCAAAGTTGGCACATCCCTCGATGGTCGTATTTGCTGACGAGGCGATGATACCACCAGCGGTCTTGTGTATTCCTACGCCATACACCTCAACGTTGGCATAGTTGACACACTCGATGATCTTCATTCCCTCGCCGAGTGAAGTACCAGCGATACCTCCACCATTAGCCCAAGAAATGACCCGTACATCAGGACCGACCTTACAGCGGGTGATCGTACAGTTGTCCTTAATCTTACCTGTGATAGCACCAACGGCTGCAAAGCCATAGATGTGACCCGAGGCGATGACCACATTCTTTATGGTCGCCCCCTCGCCTAGTACACCAAAGAGCCCGACACCCATGTGAACTACTTCACCCTCAACCAGCTGACGATCATCATAGATATTGAGGTTGTAGATCTTGTGCATATCACCGTCATACGTCCCCTGGAAGCACATCTCATTGGGTCGGTCGAAGCCATCAAGGGCCGGTCCGCCGATCGGCTGTATAGGGTCGGCAGAGGTGAAGGTGATGTCTGCTGTCTGCTTGAAGTACCGACCTGCGAAAGAGTTGTACCTGTCATTGACCTCCGTAGCTAATGTGCGTAGGTCTGCCTCCGTAGCGATTTGATACGGGTCTTCTTTAGAGCCATCTCCTCCCGAAAAGAAGTCTTGACCGAAGAGCGAGAACGTGGCACTCAGCAGTAGTAGTGAGACTATTGATAGTTTATTCAAATAGTGCATTGTCTGTATTTGTTGTCTATAATGTAAGCTTTAATGGATAGTTAGAAAAACCAGAATGCTCTCCATAAGTCAGCATACTATGCCGAGACTTAGGAGAGCATTCAGGATTACGGTTTACTTGGCAACAACCTTAGTAAACATCTGGGAGCCGTCCTGTAGCTCAAGACGAACGACATAAGCTCCAGCCGTGAGTCCCGTAGCGGGCACAAGACGACCTGTCATGTCGTACACCTGTAGCTCTGTGACAGGGACGTTGACACGTACAGCACCCTCCTCGATAGTCACCTGGACATCTTGAGAAGTGATCTCCTCGACACTATCAAAGTCCGTGAAGGAGACACGACGCTGTGCTACGTTGAGCACCTCATTTTTGAGGAGTCTCGGATCATTCTCCTCCACATCATCATTGGTGGGGAGCTCCTCATAGTAGTGTAGAAAGGCAATGACATTGACCTCCTTCATTACATCCTCAATGTTCTTGTTGTCACCCTCTAGGAGGAACTGGTTCGCAGGAAGTGTACCTGTCGTAGCGTTGGTCGTATTGATTGAGATGTGCTTGACAATCTGGAAATCACCCTTTTCATCAAAGGTGATCGCAGAGCCCTTAAAGCCACCCTCATCGACATACCTCAGCACGTTGGTGTGCATAAAGCCTTCTGGCTTCTTACCCACCTGATTGCGAGGCGTGATACGATCCTGAGTCATCATGATGGTCAGGTAGACTGGACGAGAGCGATCTAAGCGTGTAGAGGCACGACCCTGTACAGTAACCTTAAGGAGATTGCTCTCCTTCTTGAACCAAGGCTTGACCTCAAGTCTTACGTAAGCAGGGTCAGATTTAGAAGCCTCTGCAATCAGATCAAGCTCTTTCTGACTGCTTATCATGCTATAGATAATTCCATTACTACCTCTAGCACCCATCATGCCTGCTTGAGGCTTGCGATCAAACATATTGGTAGGAGACCCTGCGCTAGCTAATGTGATGCGACCTCCCGAATTTAGGACTCCAGCAAAGGCTCCTAGCCCCTGACTGTAGGGAATCATCATAAAGTCTGGCACATTAAAGGCGTGATGCGATACAATCGCAAAGCGATCCTTGATCTCTGCATTTTCAGGCTTATTGATAAGATCCTCCATACGCTGATCACCTGCTGGGCAGTTAGGACATCCCTCAGAGGTGAAAACCTCAACTAGCGTAGTACGTGCATAGGCCTCGTCTCGCTTAAGAATCTCCAAATTAGCTGTTAGTACAGAGGGCGCCTCGAGGACTACCTCATTAACCTCTTGGAGTGTGACCTTAAGTTCAGTCTTGCCGAAGATACCCTCATGGTCAATTGGCTGTAGTTCCACGACTTTAGAGAGCGATGATGCAAGAGACTTAGGCAGTTTTATGACTTGTGTTTGTTTGTGACCTGCGAGATCCGTCTCCACCTTAATCGTAGAGATAGCCTTGACTCCTGAATTGAAAAGTTCTATAGTAGGCTTGATCTCTTCATTGGAGTAAACATATGCAGGTGCGTGAAGCTTATTTATTACCCCGCGATTTAGTGTCGTCGGTCCTAATTCCTTAGGCTCGATAACAATTTGCATCAACAGAGGACCTTCAGCCTCATTCACTACACCATCAAAGCGAACCTTTTCGATATCATATTCACCCCAGTTGGATGAGATCCATGCAGAATTGGGGTCTACGCCTGGTGACTGATAGCTTCTGACGAGGATACCACCCGCAGCAGCAGGGTCATAAGCATAAGCTCCTGCGAAGAACTCGCTCTCAGCAGTAATCTCATACGGCTCGTTAAAGAAGAGCGTATTCCACCCATCCTTAAGCATGTCGACCGTAGTAATCTGAATTGGATCCCACTTAGTTAGCACTTTGGGATTGTTGACATCAGATCGGTCTTGTGTCAGCACGGTTTTAGCGAGGAAGATACAGGGAAGCTTCGGAGTAAAGAACCCTGGATCATTATTAATCTGATCCTTCTGCAAGCAAGCAGCTGAGGCAAAGCGTATGCCAACAACCTTGCTTCCTACATAATCCTTAAGCTTCTCTTTGGTTAGCTTGATGGCACCGCCATGATAGCCGGCCCAAGACACTCCAGTAGGCTCAATTGCATTGTAGTTAGGAGCCTCATAGTTGCAGTAGCCTACATAAAGGTAGTTGTTTGAGTCCTCTACATCATCTAGATAAGCAGGCTCAGAGTACATCGACTTCCTTAGTCGTTGGCTATTTTGTTGGCCTGGCCGATCATCCGCATAGAGCATTCGATAAGCAATGCGCTCACCATCGGCTTTTGCCTTGGCTGCATCTAGCACACCACTACCTAGCCCTGTCACATCGAATGAGTACTTAGCTGCAAATCTCTCGGGACTAGACAGATCAGCTAGATCTTCACGATCACACTTAGCTTGATCGTAGGGTATCATAAAGTAGCTGGTGCTTCGATAGGCGTGATCACCCTTCTTGAGATCTTGCTTGACAACGATCTCTTTAGAAAACTCGACCTCTGCATAGTCATCAATCTCGATGACGATACGATGGCACCAAGTCCCCCCGTCAAATTTGAAGCGGTACTTATGCGGTTTGCCATCATTCTTCACCGTAATATCTTTCACACCAGGAACCCCTGATAGGTAGCTATATTCCTCTCCGTAGCCCATGACTTTCATCTTGACATCGCCTTCAGCTTGTAGCACCTTAACAGTGAACTCAAGCGTGTATGTACGATCTCCATTAAAGAGATCTATCACGGGCGACGTTAGACGAGCATTGACTCCTATCATATCCTCAGGAATTCCATAACTTTTTAAATCCTTCGCATTGATAGAAAAGCCATCTGGAGTCCAGTAAACTAGGGCTGCTGACCAGTCTGGCTGAGAGAGTTGCGCATCGAGATGAGCTTGTTGCTCAGAGACTAGCTCTCTTTTGCCTGTAGGATTGGGCTTGATCTTCGAATTGAGGATGTTATATGCACCATCTGCCTTTGCTTCGATCTCTCTAGTGGTAATGAGCCGAAAGAATATCTTATTCCAAGGCGTGCCATCATCATTGAGTTGCTGAGCGTCGACATTGGTCCAAGTGGCAGTAAATCCGTTTGCTGTCACATTGTCAGGAGTCTCTACTCCTGGAGGTGCTAACGCAATCTCCCACCCTTTGGGTTGTTGCGCCAATAGCGATGGGATGGATAGAAAGCCACAGCAGACAAGTAGGCACAACGTACGCCACAAACTACTGAGACTCGTATAGTTTCTTTTATTCATATGATTGATATTGTATGATGTTAAGCGTATTCATTACAATCCCTCCACGACAATTGGTCCCAGAGGGATTGCTTTAATTGGCTGTCAGGTTATTTGATTACCTTGTAGACCTGACCCTCTACGACGAGGAAGTAAACACCTTGAGGTAGAGCACGAAGTGAAAGCACTGATGTCTCCATCAGACGCGATAGGATGAGCTCACCAGCTGTATTGTAGAGATCTACCTGAGTAGGCGTGACAAGACCGGCGATGACGAGCATACCCTCTTGCATAGAGACTGCATAGCTCGTGTGAGCAGGAGCCGCTACAGAGGTGTGATCTAGTAGTACTGCTTGTATCTCGAGATCCTTGTCTACGGTCAGCGTGATGGTTGACTTCTTAGCACCCTCGGTGTAGTCCTTACCACCGATGGTCCACTTCTCTAGCTGCCACATAGATCCCTCGGGGATTGCTAGCTGGCAGGTGATCTCGGTACCCTCTACGACCTTAGAGCCAGAGGTGATAGCCTCCTTGGTCTTAGCGTCAGTCACGGTCAGCGTAGCCTGATCCTTAGGTGATACAGAGTAGATTACCTTATAGGTCGTAGGTTGAGGCTCGGACTGTTTCTGCAGTACAGCTTGTATCTCGAGATCCTTGTCTACGGTCAGTGTGATAGATGCCTTCTTTGCACCCTCGGTATAGTCTGTGCCACCGATGGTCCACTTCTCTAGCTCCCATCCCTCAGGAATGGTGACTTGACAAGTGATCTCGGTACCCTCTACAACGTCAGCACCAGAGGCGATAGTCTCCTTGGTCTTAGCATCAGTCACGGTCAGCGTACCTTGATCCTTGGGAGAGACCGAGTAAGTAACCTTATAGGTCTTAGGTTGAGGCGTGGCAGGAGCACACAAGACCTCAATTTCAGTCTCACCCTCTACAGTGATGGTTGTTTCATTGACACCTGCGAGTTCTTCTACTAGGGCATTGTTGATGTACCACTCCTTGACCTCATTGTCTCCTGGATCAACGGTCAGTGTTACCACGGTGCCCTCAGTGACGCGACCACCATTATCGATTATCGTCCACTCCTCTGATCCTTGAGCCTTATACTTAGCTTCAAGAGTTCCGCCTTCTACCGTCCAAGAAACAGGGTATTGAGCAGGTGCCCCCTTCTTAAAGGTGACCTTGACATCCATCTTGCCCTCGATCTCCGTTTGGAATTCAGTGATGCCTGTAAAGGTCTCTTCGTTGTTTCCCTTCTTTACAAGCCACTGATCTACCTCATAGCCTTTGTCAGGCTTTGCTGTGAACTCAACCCTTTGCCCAGCAGGAAGACTTTGACCAGACTCAAATGGCGTAGCGCCATCGGGGAGCCACACTACAGCCTTTTCTATAGTGCCATGCTCTCCAGCCTCGTAGTTAACTTGATAGCCTGATTCACCCTCTTTGAAGGTAACATATATTGCCATAGGCTCAGTCACTGTAACCACACAAAGGTTCGGATCATCAGGTGAAGGGACTAGTGGCGTATTTTCAGCTGTGGTGTGCCACTGGTCAACCATATAGCCAAGGTTTGGAATAGCGCGTATTTCTAGCTCGGTACCTTCTTGAATAGGAATAGTTGAGCCTTCAAAAAACAGTCTGTTTGAACCTCTTTCGTCAACAAACTTTCCTCTGATATTGCCGTTTTCACCCACACCGAGAGACACATTATACTTGGGCGTGCCCTTCTTGAGGACAGCCTTGACAGTAAGCTCCTCCGTAAGGGTCTTTCGCAAGATGTGAGGGAAGTCTAGATCTGGGGTTTCTTCCTTTCCATTGACGACCCATTTGTCTACCTCATAGTCATTGTCTGGCGTTACAAAAAGGTTACTAGAACTCCTTCGGGGAGATCATCTCCATCATAAAATTCTGTATCCCATCCGTTTTTAGGGTAGAGCCCTTTGATAGTTCCATTACCCTCTAGCGAGAAGTGAACTTTGTGCGTTGCAGGCTTCTTGAAGGTCACCTTTATATCCAGCGCAGCATTGACTGTTGGGAAAATCATGAATCCATTTCCCCTTGGCTCACCATTGATTGTCCATTGGTCGATTTCATAACCAGCGTCAGGCTCGGCATTGAATTCCATCATGGCACCTGCAGGAACCATGTCTCCAGATTGGATATCTACATTTTGCCAAGCAGCTGTTGGGTTCTGATAGGAGGCCTTAGTTATTTTACCTCCAGGACCAGCCTCATAAGTTACCTTATAGCTCTCTCCAGAGCCTGCACCGGCAGTGTTCTGCCGCGTGTAGTTAGTCGCTGCTGTCTCCTGAGCGGTACCGGTCAGTGCCGTCAGTACCATCGTGAGCAGCGTCAGCATAAGTGGTAATATTCGTTTCATAAGCAATCTTGTATTGATTAGTTGGTTATAGACTTAGTATCATACTGGAGGTCTAGCATCTCTACCACTCTGTAAGAAGTGTAGCTCGAGAGCTGCTCTCGTAGGGAGAGAAGCTGCTCTGTGATATCTGTGACGAGCCAATGATACTACTGATGTGACGAACCAAAGATACTACTGAGCGACATCTCCCGAGGCAAATATAGTAATTATTCTCAACAAACAAAAAACACTCAAACTTCGTCCTAGGGGTGACGTATTATATTATGAGACTGTTGCATAAAGGCGAATCGCTGTGTTGCTTTCGGGATTCGGCTTCGGTCACATACGTAGGTATGCTCCCTTCAGACCTCACCCTCAGCGCCTTGCGCTTCATCCTTTCTGCAAAGTCTAGATAATCTTGCAAGCAAGATTGTGAGACTGTTGACTTTTGCAACAGTCTCATTATATATAGTGAGCTCATCTACCTCTCTACTCCTCGCTGGTCGTTATGCGGAGGTCCTGCCAGAGCGATTATGATGCATTAGCCCTGGCTGGGCAAATTTGACGTCGGCTCGTTACAATAATTTAGGTCCGACTACATATCAAAATGATGCTGTGTCGGGAAAAAGTGATTTCCACGTGGATATTTCGAAATATCCAGGTGGAGAATTTTTATTTC
>NZ_CABUAN010000006.1 GCF_902489635.1 uncultured Porphyromonas sp.
CAGGACAATCTTGCAAGCAAGATTGTGAGACTGTTGACTTTTGCAACAGTCTCAATAATGTATCAGCCCTGTCCTCTAACTTCTAATCTCTAAAGTCTAATCTCTTTTTTCGTACCTTTGGGTATACATCTAGGCTCTACAACTATGCAGCACTTTACCCTAAAGTCCCTACTCTTGCCACTCCTGCTACTCCTAGGAGCAACCTATGCTATGGCGCAGGTGCGCGCCATCACGAGCGATGGCGATGAGGTAATGCTCTACCCCAATGGCACGTGGGAATATATCAATAGACGACCTAACCCCTATGACTATCAGGAGCCCTCGACAGCCGTCGGAGCGGGCATCTCAGGTCGGCATATCGGCATCATAGTGCGCAGGCAGATGCTCTTCGTGCTACGTGATGGGATGCTGGAGGATGTCATCATCTATGACTCAAAAGGTCAGCCCGCCTACTCCTACCGCGACGGGGTCTACCAGCTCCCCTATGGGTGGCAGGTGAGGTACGAGCCTCTCTCCGACCGAGTAGCCCAATTCGGTCCCTACACATTTAAGTATCAGATGCTCTCGGATCGACTGGAGCGGGTCGGCACCTGCGAGATAGACTACGAGATGCTTTCCGACCGCGTCAGACGGATCGGAGGCTACGACATCCGCTACGACGCTTTCTCTAGCCTTATCAGAGGGGTAGGCAATATAGAGATCCTGTATGACGCTTTCAACGAGCGCGTCACAGGCCTTCGTGGGCAAGACCCCAATCTCGAGATCTACTTCATGCGCCAGGGCAAGAGGCGTCCACTCCCTCTGCTGTAGCGTCTTGTGAAGATACTTGGTCTGAACATTTCGCACTCCATATATATAATGAGTGACTAGCCGCAATCCTATGGATCACATCATGCTGACCGAAAAGCTACAGCAGACGCTGGAGGCCTTTATGGAGTACCTGCGACTGGAGCGAAACGCCTCGCCGCTCACGCTCACCACCTACCGCCCTGCCATCACCTCCTATATGGAGTGCGCCCTAGAGCAGGCCAGCGACGAGTGGCAACCTGGTGATGCCGATCGGGACCTGGTACGCAACTGGATCATGCAGCAGATGGACAACGAGCTGACCAGTACGACGGTCAACAAGAATCTGAGTGCCGTCAAGTCCTTCTACAAGTATCTTCAGCTACGTGGTCTCATCGACAATAATCCGACTCGCTATCTGCGAGGGCCCAAGCGAGAGCACACACTCCCCTCTTTCCTCACACAAGCTCAGATAGAGGAGGCACTAGAGACAATCTCGACCGATCCCGAGGACTTTCTTGCGGTACGCAATCGGCTCATCATAGAGACTATCTACCAGACCGGTCTGCGCCGTGCTGAGGTGGCTAGCCTAGAGACGCAGCAAGTCGACCTCGCCTCCATGTCGCTACGCGTAGTGGGTAAGGGGCGCAAGGAGCGTATCGTCCCCTTTGGGGAGGCTCTCAAGGAGCAAATGAAAGCTTATCTCACATTAAAGGATCGAAAAGTGGGTCAGTCTCGTTATTTTTTTGTTACTTTGAAGTGCAGACCGCTCTCAGGAGCTGACGTCTATCAAGTGGTACACAAAGCACTCGATGTAGTGCCAGGCTTGCCCCGCAGAGGAGCTCACACGCTAAGACACTCCTTTGCTACTGAGATGCTCAATGCTGGAGCTCCGATCACCTCCATCAAAGAGCTACTGGGGCATAGCAATCTAGAGACCACCACACGATACACGCACACCTCCTTCGAGCAGCTCAAACAATTGTATCACGCTCATCCTAGAGCACAAAGTCAAGTATCACCTATGATCAACGTACACATCCAGTCTCTACAGTTTGATGCCAGTGAGGCACTCCAAGAGTTTGCAAAAAAGAAGATCGATCGTCTCGCTCGCTTTGACGATACCATTAGCAAAGCTGAGGTCACGCTGCGACTAGACAAGTCTAACGCTACCCAAGGTAAGATAGCTGCCATCCGTCTAGCAGTACCAGGCTATGACCACTACGCTGAGAAGGGAGCAGCTTCCTTTGAGGAGGCTATCGATGAGGCTATCGATGCGCTCAAGCGTCAGATAGATCGCGCTAAAGCAAATAAATAGTTTTGGTGAGTAGTAGATAGTGAGTAGCGGGTCTTCGCTAGCGACTAGAGTTGATCAGAGCTTAGAGGAAGGGACTCCCTATCCACTATCTACTATGCACTATCACACTCTTGGTACGCACTTTTTGAAAAGAAAGTTGCCCGAAAGTTTGGGTATCTCCAAAATAGTTCGTACATTTGCACTCAGTTTGTGATGCCATTCATCTCTCTCAAGCGTGAGAAGTGCCTTGGCAACACAGGCCGAAACAGCAATCGGGCAGTTACCAGAGTGGCCAAATGGGGCTGACTGTAACTCAGCTGGCGCAAGCCTACGGTGGTTCGAATCCATCACTGCCCACGCACAATATGCCTATGTAGCTCAGTGGTAGAGCACTTCCTTGGTAAGGAAGAGGTCCCGGGTTCAAATCCCGGTAACAGCTCATAAGATGTAAATGCTGATTATTAATCAAATAAATAACAAGTAAAGCTATGGCTAAAGAGAAATTTGAACGTTCGAAACCGCACGTTAACATTGGTACTATCGGTCACGTTGACCACGGTAAAACCACTTTGACTGCTGCTATCACTACTGTGTTGGCTAAAAAAGGTCTTTCAGAATTGCGTTCTTTCGATTCTATCGACAACGCTCCTGAAGAAAAAGAAAGAGGTATTACTATCAATACTTCACACGTTGAGTATGAAACAGCTAACCGTCACTACGCACACGTTGACTGTCCGGGACACGCCGACTACGTAAAGAACATGGTAACTGGTGCTGCTCAGATGGATGGTGCTATCATCGTAGTTGCTGCTACTGATGGTCCTATGCCTCAGACTCGTGAGCACATCCTACTAGCACGTCAGGTCAACGTACCTCGTCTAGTTGTCTTTATGAACAAGTGCGACCTTGTTGATGACGAGGAGATGCTTGAGCTCGTAGAGATGGATATGCGTGAGCTACTGAGCTTCTACAACTTCGACGGAGACAACACTCCTGTCATCCGTGGTTCTGCTCTTGGTGCTCTCAATGGTGAGCCTCAGTGGGTAGAGAAGGTTATGGAGCTCATGCAGGCTGTAGATACTTGGATCCCACTACCTGAGCGTGACATCGACAAGCCCTTCCTAATGCCTGTAGAGGACGTGTTCTCTATCACAGGTCGTGGTACTGTCGCTACTGGTCGTATCGAGACTGGTGTCGTTAAGGTAAACGACGAGGTTCAGATCATCGGTCTAGGTGCTGAGGGTAAGAAGAGCGTTGTAACTGGTGTGGAGATGTTCCGCAAGATCCTTGATGAGGGTGAGGCTGGTGATAACGTAGGTCTTCTACTCCGTGGTATCGACAAGGACGAGATCAAGCGCGGTATGGTCCTAGCACACCCAGGACAGGTTAAGCCTCACGATCACTTCAAGGCTGAGGTCTATATCCTAAAGAAGGAAGAGGGTGGTCGTCACACACCATTCCACAACAAGTATCGTCCTCAGTTCTACATCCGTACGCTAGACGTAACGGGTGAGATCACACTACCAGAGGGTATCGATATGGTTATGCCTGGTGATAACGTCACCATCGACGTCAAGCTCATCTCTCCAGTAGCTTGTAGCGTAGGTCTACGCTTCGCTATCCGTGAGGGTGGCCGTACGGTCGGTGCTGGTCAGATCACCTCACTAGAGGACTAATAATCCTCAGCTGACTTAGTCTCTGGCTCATCTAGAGCCTGCTTAAGGCTAGACAGCGAACTTAACTTCTCCCAACTCCCTCCCCCACTAAATATGGACTCACTCCCCTCGGAGCAAAGGCCATAGTGGGAGGGGGAGTTACGAGGAGTTTTCACCTCCACAATCATCATCTCTAGCAGGTCGAGTCTCTTGACTAAACTAATTAGGACTCACATACTGCGCACAACACGTCCGAGACTAAGTAGTCAGACGTGTACGAGACGATGCTAACATACGGGTTTAGCTCAGTTGGTAGAGCACAGGTCTCCAAAACCTGGTGTCGGGAGTTCGAGCCTCTCAACCCGTGCAAACTATAAGATGCTCTTATGAACTTTTTCAAGCGTACAGGTTCCTACATCAAGAACTGCTACAATGAGTTGGTACACAAAGTTAGCTGGCCCAGTCGTAGCGAACTGATCAATAGCACAGTGGTCGTCATGATCGCTTCGGTGATTATCGCCATCTTTGTCGCAGGCGTAGACTTTGTCTTCCAGCAGCTCATGCAGTTTGTGTACGGGCTCGTCTAGACTGTGCATCCAGTAGAGAGCATTGACATATTAAGCCTAGAGAGATAAGCAAGAGTCTAGGGGCAATGTGCCACATCAGCACAGCAGACTCCAGACAGGACTTGTAAAGTTCCCCTGATAATACTGTTTATCCACATCTTAGTAAAGGCTTTATCGAGTAGTCACAAACGGATCAACCGTATTCTATCATCGAATCTAATCTAAACTAAAGACATGAGTCAAGATTCACAACCCATGAGATTTTACGTTCTTCGTGTCCTCAGCGGACAGGAAAAGAAAGTCTGTGAGTATATAGAAGCGGCTAAGTCCAATGGAACTTTAGGCTCGTACGTACGTCGTGTACTAGTTCCCACCGAGCAGGTGGTCTCTCAGCGCAATGGCAAGAAGGTGGTCAAAGAGCGCCCCTATATGCCTGGCTATGTGCTGGTGGAGGCTGCACTCGTTGGCGATACAGAGCACACACTATGCACGATACCTAATGTAATAGGTTTCTTGAACTCTCGTATGACTGATGGTCAGCTATCTCCAGAGCCCCTGCGTACTCAAGAAGTACAGGATCTCTTGGGACAAGCCGATCGCGACGCTGAGGGAGCTGGACGCTTTGACGTTGAGTACAGCGTTGGTGAGTCTGTACGGATCATTGATGGTCCATTCTCAGACTTCTCAGCAACAATCGATGAGGTCAAGAGTGATAAGAGAAAGCTCAAGGTGATGGTGAAGATCTTCGGAAGGAAGACTCCACTGGAGCTTGATTACACACAGGTCGAGAAGGAATAGAAGATTGTTACGGATCGAGCATACCGACTCATAGTTGCTCACATAGGTGTAGTGCTAACTCTCTCGGATAGCGTCGAGCAGTGGTCTAGCTTCCAACTAAAAGACCTCTACTCGCTCCACGAGGATACTACCCTAGATGCAGTGATGACCTCCGTGTGTATCTGTTTATAATATAATCGAATAACAAAATGGCAAAAGAAGTTGCAGGGCAGCTTAAGCTGCAAATCAAAGGAGGGGCCGCTAACCCCTCGCCTCCTGTAGGCCCAGCACTTGGTGCTAAGGGTATCAACATCATGGAGTTTTGTAAGCAATTTAATGCCAGGACTCAGGATCGCGCTGGTAAGGTATTGCCAGTCGTGATAACCTACTATGCTGACAAGTCCTTTGACTTCATCGTCAAGACTCCTCCCGTAGCCATACAGCTACTAGAGGCTAGTAAGGCTAAGGGCGGCTCAGCAGAACCCAACCGAATCAAAGTTGCTAAAGTCACTTGGGATCAAGTTAGGACTATAGCAGAAGATAAGATGTCTGACCTCAACTGCTTCGCTGTCGAGTCGGCCATGAAGATGGTCGCTGGTACAGCTCGTAGTATGGGGATTAGTGTGACGGGTACGAAACCTGAGAATCTCTAATCGCAATCAACTGAAATGAGTAAACTAACAAAAAATCAGAAGATAGCAGCGAGTAAGGTCGAAGCAGGCAAGTCCTATTCACTAGATGAGGCTTCCAAGCTTCTGAAGGAGATTACCTTCACGAAGTTTGACGCTTCAGTAGACATAGACATTCGCCTGGGTGTCGACCCTCGCAAGGCTAATCAGATGGTGCGTGGCACTGTCTCACTGCCTCATGGTGTCGGTAAGGAGGTACGTGTCCTAGCACTCTGTACTCCAGATAAGGAGGCAGAAGCGCAAGAGGCTGGGGCTGACTATGTCGGTCTCGATGAGTACATCAACAAGATCAAGTCTGGATGGACTGACATCGATGTGATCATCACCATGCCTAGCGTCATGGGCAAGATCGGAGCTTTGGGTCGTGTACTAGGACCGCGTGGTCTGATGCCTAACCCCAAGAGCGGTACCGTAACAAACGATATCGGCGCTGCTATCAAGGAGGTAAAGGCTGGTAAGATCGACTTCAAGGTTGACAAGGCAGGTATCATACATACCTCTGTGGGTAAGATCTCTTTTGACCCTAAGCAAATTAGAGAAAACGCCAAGGAGTTCATCGACACGGTGGTACGCCTGAAGCCGACCTCTGCTAAGGGAACCTATATCAAGAGCATCTACCTCTCTACAACAATGAGTGCAGGGATCAAAGTAGATCCCAAGTCAGTCGTATCCGTAGTAGAATAACGTCTCACCATCTAAGAAACACAATTCTATGAAAAAGGAAACGAAGTCAACTGTCATCGAGCAGTTACACTCTTATATAGAGAGCTACCCCAACTTCTACTTGACCAACATCGAGGCACTCAATGCTGAGAAGACGAGCGAACTACGCCGTCTCTGCAATAAGAGTGGAGTCAAGCTGGTCGTAGTCAAGAACACGCTGATGCGTCGTGCCCTCAGCGAGATCGACTCTGTCGATTACGCAGAGCTCTACGAGTCTCTCAAGGGCAACACGGCAGTCATGTTCTCAGAGGTTGCTAATGCTCCTGCTAAAGCGATCAAGGCTTTCCGCTCTGACAATAAGGAACTCGGACGTCCCGACCTAAAGGCTGCGTACGTTCAGGAGGGCTTTTACATCGGAGCTGACCAACTCGAGGCTCTTGTCAACATTAAGAGTCGCGAGGAGCTCATTGCTGACGTTGTAGCTATGCTGGAGGGTCCAATCCAGGGCGTACTCGGGCAGCTCGATTCAGCAGCTGGCACTATCCATGGGGTCTTAGATACCCTAGCCGAGAGGCAATAAACATCTAAGAAATCACTTCAATCAGAAACAAACATAACATCAATACAGACATGGCAGATATAAAGGCTATTGCAGAGACTCTTGTTAATCTCACAGTAAAAGAAGTAAGCGAGCTCAAGGAGCTCCTCAAGGAGGAGTATGGTATCGAGCCAGCAGCTGCAGCTGTTGCTGTCGCTGGCCCTGCAGCTGGTGCTGCAGCAGAGGCTGAGGAGAAGACCTCTTTCGACGTTGTACTCAAGAGCTTTGGTGCTGCTAAGCTTGCAGTCGTTAAGGCTGTTAAGGAGCACGCTGGTCTTGGCCTCAAGGAGGCTAAGGAGCTAGTCGATGCTGCACCTACGAACATCAAGGAGGGTGTAGACAAGGCTACAGCTGAGGCTCTCAAGGCTGCACTTGAGGAGGCTGGTGCTGAGGTTGAACTAAAGTAAACCCGCTTGACACCTGTCTGACACAGGTCATATTGGTTAAGGATTCCCCCCTCGATACGTATGGGGGGAGTTCTTAGCCTTTTCGCATCTTTTGTCCTCTGGAGGCACCACCCACAGACGAAAGCTGTCACAATACTCAGTGACGCTCTCTATACGTTGAGGCGGTGTCTTAGACTGTCAGATAGGCTTAGATACAAGTCTCTAGAGCTAGACATCTATAGCTCGATCTCTCGAGTAGTGGCTCGCTACGCGTTAGTGAACACCTGCTCACCCGTCTCTCCCTGTGAGAGCAGCTCCTCTCCCCTACATTTACCATTTCTCTCTGAAGCATACGATGGCATCCAAACCAACCAATACTAGAAAGAGCTTCGCATCTATTGCTCATCCAATGGAGTACCCTGACTTCTTGGAGGTGCAGCTCAAATCTTTTCAGGACTTCTTTCAGCTCAATACTCCTGCCGAGAGTAGAAAGAAAGAGGGATTATTTAAAGTCTTCTCTGAGAACTTCCCCATCGAAGACACTCGCAACAACTTCAAGCTTCTATTTGAAGACTACTTCGTCGATCCTCCCAAGTATTCGATAGAGGAGTGCTTGCGTCGTGGTCTGACCTATAGCGTCCCCCTAAGAGCTAAACTCAAGCTCACCTGTGAAGACCCCGAACATGAAGACTTTGAGTCCACCGTACAGGACGTTTTCCTGGGTTCTATTCCCTATATGACACCTGCGGGGACCTTTGTCATCAATGGTGCAGAGAGAGTAGTCGTATCTCAGCTACACCGCTCACCAGGCGTCTTCTTTGGATCTAGTCTACACAACAACGGGACGAGACTCTACTCGGCTCGTATCATCCCATTCAAGGGTTCGTGGATCGAGTTCGCTACTGATACGAACAACGAGCTCTACGCTTACATCGATCGTAAGAAGAAGCTCCCCATCACGACCCTCCTACGCGCCATCGGATATGAGACAGACAAAGACATCCTCGACCTCTTTGGCATCGCTGAGGAGATCCCTGTCACACTAGAGTCGCTACAGGCTAACTATGGACGACAGCTGGCTGCCTCCGTCATACTGAAGTATTACGATGAGGAGAGTGAGGAGGAGACAGGAGAGACTGAGACCTTCGCCCGGTACAACACGCTCGTGGAGCAAAATGCTACCCTAGACGAAGACAACGCTCAGGTCATCCTAGAGAATGGTATCGAGACCATCCTACTACGTCGTGACTTAGTTGCATCCGATCAGGAGTCTGACCAGGAGGTCATGGACTACTCGATCATCTTCAACACACTCAAGCGTGACTCAGCCAACTCTGAGCAGGCTGCCTACAACTTCATCTACAACCTCCTACGCAACTCTACTCCACCCGATGATCAGAGTGCTAAGGAGATCTTCAACAACATCTTCTTCTCGGAGAAGCGCTATGACCTAGGCGATGTAGGGCGCTACAAGATCAATAGCAAACTAGGACTAGACATAGATCCCAACGTCAAGATCCTCACAGCTGAGGATATCGTTGCGATCATACGTCATCTGATCAAGCTAGTCAATGGTAAGGCCCCTGTCGATGACATCGACCACCTCTCCAACCGTCGTGTCAGAACCGTCGGCGAGCAGCTATACAATCAGTTTAGTATAGGACTGAGTCGTATGGCTCGTACGGTCAAGGAGCGTATGAACGTACGTGACAGCGAGGTCTTCACACCCGTCGATCTAGTCAACTCCAAGACGATTGCATCGGTTGTCAACAGCTTCTTCGGGACCAACGCGCTCTCACAGTTTATGGATCAGCAGAATCCACTCTCTGAGATCACGCACAAGCGTCGTCTATCGGCACTAGGCCCTGGCGGTCTGACACGAGATCGTGCAGGCTTTGAGGTGCGAGACGTACACTACACTCATTATGGTCGTCTCTGTCCTATCGAGACGCCTGAGGGTCCAAACATTGGACTCATCTCCTCGCTTTGTGTCTATGCTAAGATCAACGAGCTAGGCTTCATCACGACTCCTTATCGCAATGTCAAAAAGGGTAAGGTGAGCTTTAAAGACACCGAGCTTGCCTATTTTACCGCTGAAGAAGAGGAGGACAAGACCGTAGCTCAGGGTAACGCGCCACTAGATGACAACGGACACTTCGTCCGCTCTCGTGTCAAGGCGCGCTATGGCGCAGACTTCCCCGTTGTGGAGCCTGAGGAGGTAGACCTGATGGACGTCTCTCCGACGCAGATCGCTTCGATTGCAGCTTCGCTCATTCCATTCCTCGAGCACGACGATGCTAACCGTGCCCTCATGGGATCGAACATGATGCGTCAGGCCGTACCACTACTGACACCCGAGGCTCCTATCGTAGGCACAGGCATTGAGCGCAGACTAGTCTCAGACTCTCGCACTCAGATAGAGGCTGCGGGCGATGGCGTGGTCGTCTATGTCGATGCCACCAAGATCGTGGTCGACTACGACCGCACAGAAGAGGAGGAGCTTGTTAGCTTTGAGCCCTCAGAGGTTACCTACAAGCTACCCAAGTATCGCAAGACCAATCAATCTACCACGATAGACCTGAGCCCCATCTGCCGTAAGGGTGACCGAGTCACCAAGGGACAGATACTCTCTGAGGGTTTCTCCACACAAGATGGCGAGTTAGCTCTCGGGCGCAATATTTTGGCCGCTTACATGCCTTGGAAGGGATACAACTACGAGGATGCGATCGTACTCAACGAGCGCGTCGTCGCAGAGGATCTCTTTACCTCTATACATGTCGATGAGTACTCGCTCGACGTACGTGAGACGAAGCGTGGCATGGAGGAGTTTACGGCAGACATCCCCAACGTCAGTGAGGAAGCTACCAAAGACCTCGACTCTAATGGTATCGTTCGTGTCGGTGCTCGCATCGTACCGGGCGACATCCTAGTAGGTAAGATTACGCCAAAGGGCGAGTCCGATCCTACCCCTGAGGAGAAGCTACTCTTAGCCATCTTTGGCGACAAGGCTGGTGATGTCAAGGACGCTTCGCTCAAGGCCTCTCCCTCGCTCAAGGGTGTCGTCATCGACACGAAGCTTTACTCACGCGCCAATCGTAAGGGTGGTATAGCAGCTACACGCAAGATCAACCAGCGCTACGAGGAGGAGCTCTCCAAGCTACAAACGGCACTCAAGGACGAGCTAGTCTCCAAGCTGCAGACCATACTCAAGAAGCACAAGACCACAGCGACAGACTTCGTCGACTACATCGGTGTCGTCAAGGTCAAGGCTGGTACACGCATCACCAAGTCGTTGCTCCTCGATCTAGACTACTATGACTTGCGCATGTCTGACTGGACCAAGGACGAGCATACTAACGAACTTGTCAAGCAGACGATCGCTAACTATATCAAGAAGGACAAGATCACAATCGCAGAGGTCAATAGACGCAAGCTCGATGAGACCCTCGGCGATGAGTTGCCCTCAGGCATCATCCAGACCGCTAAGATCCTGATCGCTAAGAAGCGTAAGATACAGGTCGGCGACAAGATGGCTGGACGACATGGTAACAAGGGTATCGTCTCCAAGATCGTACGTCGTGAGGATATGCCTTACCTGCCAGATGGTACTCCAGTAGACATCTGTCTTAACCCGCTGGGTGTGCCTTCACGTATGAACCTAGGACAGATCTTTGAGGCCGTCCTAGCATGGGCTGGGCGAAAGCTCGGAGTCAAGTTTGCGACCCCCATCTTCGATGGAGCTACACTTGATGATCTAAACGAGTGGACCGACAAGGCTGGTCTACCACGTGGCGGTCAGATGAAGCTCTACGATGGCGGTACAGGCGAGCCTTTTGACCAGGAGGCAACCGTAGGTGTCACCTACTTCCTCAAGTTAGGTCACATGGTCGATGACAAGATGCACGCCCGCTCGATCGGTCCGTACTCACTGATCACACAGCAACCTCTCGGTGGTAAGTCCAACTTCGGAGGTCAGCGCTTCGGAGAGATGGAGGTGTGGGCACTGGAGGCCTTCGGTGCGGCACACGTCCTTCAGGAGATCCTCACCATCAAGAGTGATGACGTCGTGGGTCGCTCTAAGGCTTACGAGGCGATCGTACGTGGCGACAACATGCCCACGCCCGGTCTCCCCGAGTCTCTCAACGTGCTACTCAATGAGCTCAAGGGTCTAGCCCTCAGCGTACATATTGAGTAATCCCCTCCCCTATCCTTACACACTATATATAGTCAGACTTAAGTTATGGCATACAAGACAGCCCCTAAGAGCAAGACCACCTTTTCATCCATTAGGCTCTCCCTGGCATCACCTGAGGAGATCCTAGCGGCATCACATGGAGAGGTTACGAATCCGAATACTCTTGACTATAAAACATACAAGCCAGTACGTGACGGACTCTTTTGCGAGAGAATCTTCGGCCCAGTCAAAGATTACGAGTGCAACTGTGGTAAGTTCAAGCGCATACGCTTCCGTGGTACCATCTGCGACCGTTGTGGTGTAGAGGTTACGGAGAAGAAAGTGCGTCGTGAGCGTACTGGGCACATCAAGCTCGCTGTACCCGTAGCGCACATTTGGTACTTCCGCAGTCTACCTAACAAGCTGGCATCGCTGCTCAATCTCAAGTCGAAAGACCTAGAGGCGATCATCTACTACGAGAAGTATATCGTACTGCAGAGCGGTGTCTCTGACCTAGAGGTCAATACGATCCTCACCGAGGAGGAGTATCAGGCCAAGCTAGACGAGATCGATCAGAGTCATCCAGACAACTACGACCTGCCAGAGAGCGATCCAGACAAGTTTGTTGCAAAGATCGGTGCAGAGGCACTCTATGAGATGCTCTCCAACCTAGATCTAGATAGCCTCTCCTACGAGCTACGCGACAAGGCTCAGACAGAGACCTCACAGCAGCGCCGTCTAGACGCACTCAAGCGACTCAACGTCGTCGAGTCCTTCCGCGCTTCTAAGGATATCAACCGCCCCGAGTGGATGATCCTCAAGGTGGTACCAGTCATTCCGCCCGATCTACGCCCACTCGTACCGCTCGATGGTGGTCGCTTTGCAACAAGTGATCTCAACGAGCTCTATCGTCGTGTCATACTGCGTAACAATCGCCTCAAGAGACTCCTAGAGCAGAGCGTCCCCGAGGTGATCATTCGCAATGAGAAGCGCATGCTACAAGAGGCTGTCGACTCACTCCTCGACAACTCACGTAAGTCAAGTGCATTCAAGGGCGAAAACAACCGTCCCCTCAAGTCTCTCTCAGACAGCCTCAAGGGTAAGCCCGGTCGCTTCCGTCAGAACCTACTCGGTAAGCGTGTAGACTACTCGGCACGTTCCGTCATCGTCGTCGGCCCTGAGCTACAGATGCATGAGTGCGGTCTGCCTAAGGATATGGCAGCTGAGCTCTACAAGCCCTTTATCATCCGCAAGCTCATCGAGCGTGGAGTCGTCAAGACCGTCAAGAGCGCTAAGCGCATCGTAGATCGTCGTGACAACGTCATCTGGGAGATCCTTGAGAACGTCATGAAGGGGCACCCTGTACTACTCAACCGAGCTCCGACGCTACACCGTCTAGGTATACAAGCCTTCCAGCCCAAGATGATCGAGGGCAAAGCTATCCAGCTACACCCCTTGGCTTGTACCGCTTTCAACGCTGACTTCGATGGTGACCAGATGGCTGTGCACCTTCCCCTAGGCAACGAAGCTATCCTAGAGGCTCAGCTACTCATGCTCGCCTCACACAATATCCTCAACCCCGCCAATGGTGCACCTATCACCGTCCCCTCACAGGATATGGTCTTGGGACTCTACTATATCACCAAGATCCGCAAGGGAGCCAAGGGCAGTGGGCACACCTTCTACGGTGTCGAGGAGGCTCGGATCGCATACAACGAGGGCAAGCTAGACATTCACGCACCGATCAACGTACGCATTGACAACGTCCTCGAAGATGGTCAACTCGTCAGCAAGATCATCGAGACCTCCATGGGACGTATCATGGTCAATGAAAACGTCCCCACCGAGGTCGGTTACATCAACGAGACCCTAGGCAAGGGTGCGCTACGCTCTATCATCTCCAATGTGATCAAGGTGTGTGGCTTTGCCAAGACTGCCCAGTTCCTAGACAAGATCAAGAACCTCGGATACCACATGGCATTCAAGGGTGGTCTCTCCTTCCGTCTGCAAGACGTCGTCATTCCTAAGGACAAGGAGAAGCTTGTCGCTGAGGGCAATGAGCGTGTCGAGGAGATCTTCGCACAGTACAACGAGGGCTTCATCACCAATACCGAGCGATACAACCAGATCATCGATACGTGGAGTAACGTCTCTAACAAGATCACCGCTTCACTGATGAGACAGCTAGCTCTAGATGACGAGGGCTTCAACAACATCTTCATGATGATGGACTCAGGAGCTCGTGGTTCGAAGGAGCAGATTCGTCAGCTCGCCGGTATCCGTGGTCTGATGGCTAAGCCTCAGAAGAGTGGTTCAGGCGGTGGTCAGGTCATTGAGAACCCTATTCTCTCCAACTTCAAGGAGGGTCTCTCCGTGCTAGAGTACTTTATCTCCTCTCACGGTGCTCGTAAGGGTCTAGCTGATACCGCGCTCAAGACTGCAGATGCTGGTTACTTGACCCGTCGTCTCGTGGATGTATCGCACGATGTTGTCATCTCTGAGGAGGACTGCGGCACACTGCGAGGCATCGAGATGTCTGACGTGATGAAAAACAGTACCGTCGTCGCCACCCTCGGTGAGCGCATCCTCGGTCGTACATCCGTCCATGACATCAAGCACCCCGAGACTGGCGAGTATATCGTACATGCTGGTGACGAAATCAACGAAGCAGCTGTAGCTGCCATCACCGCTGCCGGTATCGAGACCGTCGAGGTACGATCAGTACTCACCTGCGAAACGAAAAACGGCGTCTGCGCCAAGTGCTACGGTCGCAACCTTGCCACCAACAAGCTCGTACAGCGAGGCGAGGTAGTCGGTGTCATCGCAGCGCAAGCTATCGGTGAGCCTGGTACGCAGCTTACGCTACGGACCTTCCACGCTGGTGGTACAGCAAGCAACCAAGAGACCGATGCTACCGTACGTGCACGATTCTCTGGAACCATCGAGTACTCAGACATCCGCTACGTAGACGTGGAGCGTGCTGGACGAGACGGCAATATGCGACCCGCACACATCGTGGTCAACCGTACCGCCGAGCTACGCATCCTAGACCCCAAGACGGGTGTCATACTGCAGCACGAGCTGGTACCCTATGCCAGCACCATCTTCTTTGCAAACGGAGCCACCGTCAGCAAGGACGATACACTGCTCAACTTTGACCCACACAATACAGCTCTTATCTCCGAGTTCTCCGGGCGTCTTGTCTTCGAGAATCTTGTCGAGAAGGTTACCTTCGAGTACGAGACCGACGAGAGTGCTTCGCACAAAGAGATCGTCATCATCCGCAAGCAGGGTGTCAAGAACAATCTCATCCCGACGGCTCAGATATTGGACGACAAGGGCAACGTACTTCGCTCGTACAACCTCCCCGTCGGTGCTCACCTAGTCAAGGAGGATGGCGATATGATCACACAGGGCGACATCATCACCAAGACACCTCGCGCTATCTCTGGTGCTGGTGATATTACGGGTGGTCTGCCTCGTGTTCAGGAGCTCTTTGAGGCGCGCAATCCATCGAGTCCTGCTGTCGTAGCAGAGATCGACGGAACCATCGACTTCGCTGGTGTCAAGCGTGGCAATCAGGAGATCTCCATCACCTCTCGTCTAGGCGAGATCCGTAAGTACTTCGTACCACTTACGAAGCAGATCCTCGTACAGCCTGGCGACTATGTACGTGCCGGCATGCCCCTCTCTGAGGGTGCTGTCACGCCAGCCGACATCCTCGCCATCCAGGGTCCCACGGCCGTACAGGAGTACATCGTCAACGAGGTTCAGGACGTCTATCGTCTACAAGGTGTGAAGATCAATGATAAGCACTTTGAGGTGATCGTCCGCCAGATGATGCGCAAGGTACAGGTCATCGATCCAGGAGATACACTCCTGATGCCACAGCAGATTGTGGATAAGAACGAGGCTACCGAGGAGAACGACAAGCTCTGGGGTATGAAGGTGATCACCGATGCTGGTGACTCCACCACCATGAAGCCTGGACAGATCATCTCGAGCCGTAAGCTACGTGATGAGAATAGCTCCCTCAAGCGTCGTGACCTCAAGCCCGCTACAGCACGTGATGCGATGCCTGCTACGACCAATCAGATCCTACAGGGTATCACCAAGGCTGCGCTACAGACGCGAGGCTTCATCTCGGCGGCTTCCTTCCAGGAGACCTCTAAGGTACTCAACGATGCTGCCATATCGGGCAAGGCAGACAAGCTCGAGGGCATCAAGGAGAATGTCATCTGCGGTCACCTGATCCCTGCAGGTACAGGTCTACCCGAGTATGACAAACTCCTCGTCATGTCGCAAAAGGAGCATGACGAGATCGAGGCTCAGAGCCGTCAGACAGGATCTGATGCCAGCTACCGCGCCAAGAAGCTCGACGAGGAAAAAGCCTCCGAGACCGCTTCCGCTAAGTAACAACTGCCTCACAGAGCAGCTCGTATAGTAGCTCTACCGTAAAGATTATCTCAGGAGTGCTCCCTATAGCCTCCTAACAGATATAAGCAACGAAAAGGAAGGCTCGCCTCAAAGGTCCACACGACCTCATGAGGCGAGCCTTCCTTTTGTTATGTTCCTTCGCCAGCACCCAGATATAAGAGGACGAGACGAGTAGCCCGATTTCCGAAATCTAGAATATTATGCGTGGATTCAACTGTCAAATGAAATTCTCCAACCACTAGTTGGAGAAATTAGTTGGTCGAAGCATATCGTCATTTTGACCAAGTGTAAAGAGACCCAGCAAAGGCAATTCTACATCCTCGCTACTAAGAAGTATCGCTTGACGAGTAACGATTTGTAGGGACGCACGGCTCGTGCGTCCGTTGTAGTACAGAGAGACGTATTCCTTTGCCATCAAATCTTGACGTTGTACGTAACGGATAGTTCGACAACGGACGCGCTCCCGCTAGACACTCCCGAGCGTCCCTACATTTTACTATACGTCTCGCTTTGACACTGCGGACGATACGCAACGCGCTCTTACGGGACAATCACCTTGCTATTGTCCACGATATAGACGCCTTGCGGTAGATCACGCATCGCCTCACTGTAGTCATCAGCAATGCGCACGACCTCGCCCGACATGGTGTAGACGATGTGGCGACCAGCGGTCGGCACTACGGGCGCAATGGCATTAGGCGTAGCCGGCAGGTGATTATCAAACCAGTCTACATTCCGCCGAAGAGCAGTCGTGAGCTCCTCCGCTGCGCTGTGCAGAGGCTTGAAATCGCCCTTAGACCAGCGCTGCTTGTCCCGCGCATAAGCCTCCTCATAAGGGGCAAAGCAACTCTCCAAGTAGCGCATCCACTCATCAGAAAGCACGGGGTGCACCTCTTTCCACACCCTGCAGACGGCTGAGCTAAAGTCTTCGTCCTTGAGTAGCTCCCCGATCCAGTGAGGCGCAAAGGCGTAGTGCACCTTCATCCTAAAGGTGTAGTCCGTCTTCTCCCGATTCATACAGGTGAGGTCCCAGATAGGGCCTGCCACCCACTTGCTCCCCTCGCCCTGATCTTTGTGTAGGTAAAAGCTCCCGTGGAAGCCATCGGGATTGTCCATCACCTCCTGAATGATGAAAAAGCGAGCCATCGCATCTACATCGACACGATCCTTCCAGCGGCTAGTCGCTTTGTTCGGAGCATAGATATCATCGTTGAGTCCCTTAAACTCATCAGTCAGCCAATCCCGCTGTGCCGTCGAGAGCACCTTCGGTGAGTGGTAAGTGATGTTGATGATCCAGCGGTCATTCTCTCTAAAGCTAATTTGGTTCTGCTCCTTATAGTTGTCCACCTCTACCAGCCAGCCCCCAGGGATGGTCGCTGCATCCTCGTTATTGTCCGGCTGCTCATAGATGTTGACACGATTCTTCCCGATCCGTATCGTCTCCGTCAGCAAGTAGAGACCAATATAGTCACCATTGAGCACCACCTCGATCGGCTTTGTGGAGGGCGTCCACGCCATCCCCATCAGCTCGCCAAGCTTCATGCCCGCCATCGTCGGAGGCCAAAAATTCAGGAGTGCCCAGTGCTTATTCTTCGGCATACCCATGAGAGAGAGCTTATCGTCCAGCTTGAGCTTATAGGGCTTCTTGTCCCCCTTCCACGAGGAGTGGCCTCTGCCACGAATGTTCATTCCTAAAGGCTCTGCGGCAGTTCCTAGATTCACCTTCCCTGCGGGGTCGGAGATGTAAAACGTAGCTCGCTTATACTCTTTCTTCGTGATGATAGGCTTGCCATCGGCCGTAGTGATATACATGATAGGGATAGTCTGTGACGGCTCTACCACAGCATCGGAGGGTAGCTCCGCATCACTCTGCCCCCGACAGGGCAGCAGCGCCGTAAGCATCACGCCCAGCGTCAGCAGGACCACTGTACCAATCGAATTATGTCTCATAGCTTGATAACTTATAGTTGACTGTGAAGAGGGGCACTTAAGAGAACCACGACTCTACCTTGCGAAACGCTAGGTAGAAGGCATCTAGCGTGAAGGTGCAAAACAGCGCAATCGGCACAAAGCAAAAGAGGTATCTCTTCGCAGAGTAAGCAATCACGTTGTCTATCGAATCCCAAGAGTAGTTGATATGATAGAGTAGCAGACCGTACAGTAGCAAAGGCAATACGAAGGCCATAGCCACTTGCCCTAGACGCCCCCAGTGCTTACGCTTTATCATGATCGGTAGACTGGCGAGCAGCGATATCAGCAACAACAAGAAGCTCCAGCCGTAGAGCTGCGTATTGGTCAGATGCCCCCACAAGCCCTTGGCGATCAGATTGGCTTTGTCGCCATCCCGTAGGAGTGAGGTGATGACAATACTCTCTGAGGTCATGCCTGTCCACTTTTGATGCAGGAACCAGCAGCACATGGGGAGGAGTATGATCATCCCCCACCCTATGAGGTGCCACCACTTCAGTCGCTTGACAAAAACTGGGTATAACAAGTAAAGCCCCATCGCCATCGGAAATACAATCCCGTCATACCGAGTCAAGATACTACCCAAGAGTAGCAAGCCACTCACCCAGAGGAGTCCGTAGTCAGTGGTCGGCTTTTCGCGAGAGCAACTTTTCAGGGCGTAGATCACACCGAGCGAAGCATAGATTGCATGGATCACATTTGTTGCCGAGAGGGACGAGAAGGCTATCATCTCTGGCGTGATAAGGACGAAAAAGGTTGCGATGATAGCACCCGTACTCCCCACCACATCTCGTAGCACACCGTAAAACGAGATCAAGAAAAAGAGAAAGAATAGCCCAGGGATCAGCTTTGATGTCTCAGCCCCCAGCACATAGACTATGCTGTAAGAGAGCTGTACCAGCGGAGCGTAGGTGATGTAGCTACCAGCATTGTGGATCAGCGGATTCTCATCAGGACTAAAGACCGAGAGGCCATACATCGTGTGCTCTTGCGCAATGAGGTAGCCCAAAGAGTCAAAGCCAGCAAGGCTATCTCTATCAAAGGTGGGGAAGAACATACATTTCCTAAAATTCATCACCTCGATAACCACCACAAGGACGAAGAAGATAAGCCACACAATGTTGATCCTGCCCAACCACCCCTTCAGCGTAGCCCACGAAGGCAAGCTGGCGGTGAGCCTTTTGCTCTTATATAGGAGCAGTAAGCCCGCCACCAGCACAAGGAGCAGACCCACGACGACCCATACGAGCGAGAGCCTCTGACGCAGTAGATCTTGTAGCATCATGAGCCCGACGGCAAGCAACATGCCGACGGGAAATGAGAGCCCGACTAGTTCGACACGACTGAGCGAACCTCTCCCTACCACACTCAAGAGAGTCACTCCAGACATGCACAGCAATATGACGAATAGTATAATGGATAGCATAGCACAAGGAGGTTATTGGATAGAGTCGTTTGTTAGAGGCACAATCGCAACTTCGATGGATGGCGGAAGCGCACCAGTCGGGAACATCTCACGTCCCCCATCACCCACGATCAAGACATGCGTTGGCACCCGATGATTGATCTGATACTCTTCACGGGTCACTACTTGCCGTGGATAGAGGAAGCGCATCGCCCAGAGCTTATTCCACGGCTCTCCGGCTATTTCCTCTTGCTGAAAGTACTTAGCCGCAGGAATATAGATGATCGCATCCTCAGGGGTCTTGTCACGCACATACTTGTACACAGCGTAACCGTTGCCAAGCTTCATCTGGTAGCGATCGCTCAGCGAGGACTCTTTGTACTCGCTTGCCACCTTCCAGTTGCGTCGTAGCATAGACCAGACGAACTGATACCCCTTCTGCTCAAAAGTGTAGGAGATCAGTAGCACCGCAATACACCCTCCGAGAAGGTTACAAAGGACCTTACTTACTTTCATGAGACTTCTTCTTAAATCGATATTTAAGTAGCGTAGAGATGGCCGTAATGCCATCGCGCCAAGAGATCTTCTTCCCCTCATCCACCGACCTCGGGAAGTAAGATATAGGGATCTCCTCAATCTTTATTCCTCGCAAAGCTGCCTTTGCGGTCACTTCGGGACAGAACTCAAAGCCCTCACACTCCAGATCGAACGACACTAGCAGCTCCCTTTTGAAAAGCTTATAGCAAGTCGGTTCGTCCGTAAGACGCTGCCCGTATAGCAGGTTGGTAACCTTCGTGACGAGTTGTCCCCCAAGGTAGAAAGAGGTCGGGAAGCGCCCCTTGCGATGCAACACAGAGTATAAGTAGCGACTCCCGTACAGGACGGGCAAGTCTGACTCCCTAGCATAGCTCAGCATCTTGAAGATGTCATTGGGGTCATACTCCAGATCCGCATCGTGGATGATGACATATTCCCCCGCACACAGGGGCAAGCCCTGTCGTATGGCATACCCCTTCCCTCGATTGACCTCATAGCGGAGTACCTGGTAGTTGCCATCGGCAAACTTGGACTTCAGGACTTCATTCGCGATCGCTGTGGTATCATCAACTGATCCGTCATCAACGACAATCAGCTGACAGTTTTGCTGGGACGCTCGTATGGCTTCGATACATCTCTCTAGAGACAAGCCGATAGTCCCAGCTTCATTATAAGCTGGGACTATTATAGAGAGAGAGTCTATGCTCTGCATAAGTATATTAGAATAATGTATTAGTCGCTTCCTATTGTGGGAGCTAAGATACAAATAATAACTCTATCCACCAATGATTTGACTTAGGCTCGCAGGGCTGACGCATTATAATCGCTCAGGAGCTACACATGAGCGACAAGCAAGGCTTAGATAAGTTCCCTATATACAATAATGTGTCACCCCTGCCTTCAGCCTTCTAATATCTAATCTCTAACTTCTAACCTCTAACTTCTAATCTCTAACTTCTAATCTCTAACCTCTAACCTCTATTTACATATCTTTACGGGGAAATTTGTCCGATTTCCTCCTTTCTCGAATATCCACGTGGACATTTTTTATTTTCCACGTGGACGTCAAAAAATTCCTCCGAAGTTTCATTTCATTCTTCCGAAGTTTCATTTCATTCTTCCGAAGTTTTATTTCGCGCCCACGTGAAGAATTTTCCTTTTCCACGTGGGTATTTCAAAATATCCACGTGGAAATCCATTTTCCCCGACACAGCCCCGTTTCGAGATGTAGCCAGTTCTAAATTATTGTAGTAACCCAGCGTTGAGTTTCCCCAGCCCATGTCGACGCCTCATAATCGCTCCGTCAGGAGCTACACATGACAACAAGCGAGGCGTAGACGAGGGCATTATAATAATGCATCAGCCCTGTCGCTACATCGGGCTAGTCGTAAGATTTGCAGATAAAACGAAGTAGACCTGCAAGGAGTCTACAGCGATGTAGTGCTCCCTGCGGGACTGCTATATCTGTATTTGGGCGAAGCTACTGCTCTGCAGCGACCCAAGCGACACCGATCGTCTCGACGCCCGCTAGGATTGCCTGCCCCGTTGCTAGCCTTAGCTCGATAGTGTAGAGTCCTAGGTGAATCTACGGGGGGCGAGGGGACCAGAGCCTTCGTAGAGCTACGATCCGAGCATAAGTGGAGCGTGCTAGGAGGCTCTAGTCGACTATATCATCGTACGATGATCCATTCGCTATGCTCCTCAGCGATCACAAGGTACTTACCAGATGGATAAGTAGACAGATCTATCTCGCCTTGTCCTAGGCCATCAGTCTGAATGGTTGCCATACGCTTACCCTCTTGCGTATAGATAGAGATGTCGCTGTAAGGCTTGAGACCATATACTCTGGCTAGGTCTCTAGCAGGATTAGGCGTGATCGTGAGCTCCTGTCTCTTAGTCGGATCAGCTATACTATTAACACTGCGGAATGTGATGGTGATCTCTACATCCTTGGTGACTAGGTAGACTTTGTCTTGCGTTATGTCTTGATCTCCGACCTTGATACTCTCTAGCTCATAGCCTTCGCTAGGTGTCGCCTCGACTTTTATCTCGGTAGCAAAGGGGATCCGCCCAGGGTCAGTCACGTCTAGAACTTTTGCTGTGCCGCCCTCTCCGACAGATAGTGTCACGTGGAGGAATGTCGTATCGCTCCCCTCGTATGGGATGAGGTCCTTAGTCTCAGGATTGAAGTCGTAGACAGTCCATCCCTTGGCGATTGCCTCTGCGACTTGAGCTTTGAGGATTACGTTTTGCTCTTTGTCGCTATGTGTATTGACTGCAACCAGCTTGGCTCCCTCTTTTTGTAGCAAAGATGTCACGAGAGCCTGCATATCGTTGGGGTAGATGCGGTTCTCTATGCACCAGATACTTTTCAACTCGGGATTGTGCGACAGATCCATCGTCTTTATCGAGTTATGCTCTACAGACATCACCTGTAACTTAGGACAGTGTGACACATCGATCTCTTGTAGCTGGTTACTCTCAGCGGCTAGCACGGTGAGCTGCTCGAGCTTAGAAAGGTCTAGCGCGGAGAGCTGGTTGTTGTAGCAGTCTAGTCGTACGAGCTTGGTCTGTGCAGAGAGGTCTATATCCGTAAGCTTGTTGTTGGCTACGAGTAGCCAGGTGATAGCTACGTTTTTGGCTAGGTCTAGGTGCTCTATATTATTAGTCCCCAGGTCTACAACCTTTACGTTGGGGCATCCACTCAGATCGATGGTCGTCAGCTGATTATTGGCAGCCTTGAGCATTGTAAAAGAGGGGTGACTCTCTCCGAGCTTGAAGCTCTGGAGCTGGTTGTCAAAGCAATAAACCTCGTATAGGCTCTTGCATTTAGATAGATCCAGCTGCTGTAGCTTGTTTTGCTGGCAGTAGAGTGCCGATAGGTTTATATTGTCTCCTATATTCAGCTCTGTGAGCTGATTGCCTGAGCAGTTGAGCGTTTGTAGACATGAGATGCCAGATAGATCTATTGCGGTGAGCTTGATCTCTTGGCACACCAGATCGGTTATCTCCCCCATAAGCTTGATGGTCGGCGAGGTCACCGTGTACTGATTGCCTGCGAAGGTTGATTTACCCGTGGGGGTGAGCCCCTCGATAATCGGGTCCTCCCAATCATCTGTCTCGAAGGAGAGCCAAATGGTGTCTCCGACAGAAGTCTCTGTGGTGAGCACGATCGTTGGGGTGATGGTCTGTGTGTTATCGCCAGGAGTCTGAGCAGTAGCCAAGAGTGGCCATGTCAGGAGCAAGGCACAGAGTAATGTTTTTGTAGCTGTTTTCATGACTTATATCTGTTTTAAGTTGGTGTTATTGGTAGCTTACCCGTTGATAAGAATCAGTGAATGAGGGAATAACTCGGACTATTCACAGGCAAATATACGTAATTGGATGGTACTATGCTACAAGCACTTATCGAACAAGTCTCACCATGCGGGCGCAGGAGGAGACTGTTGCAAAAGTCAACAGTCTCACAATCTTGCTTGCAAGATTGTCCTGACTTTGCATAAAGGATGAAGCGCAAGGCGCTGAGGGTGAGGTCTGAAACTCACATACCTCCGTATGTGACCGAAGCCGAATCCCGAAAGCAACACAGCGATTCGCCTTTATGCAACAGTCTCAAGAGTGGTAGTGTGGTTGCGATCGTGTGGCGGATCTGGATAAAAAAGGAGGCTCGACCGCTGGATAGTGCGATTGAGCCTCCTAGTTATACCGTCTGCTGACTCGAGTCAGAGAGCGATCTCTCTAGCGCGCTAGAAGTTGACCGAAAAGCCCATGTCCAGGCCTATGCGATGAATCAAGCTGGACCCTGAGTAGATGCCCATCTTGTAGTCAACGCCAGACCGCCATGCCACACGTGGGGTGATGTCGCAAGAGAGACCAGCACCGACACCGACGGCACCGCCGACGAAGTTGTGGCCTGAGAAGTGAATCATCTGGAGGCCTCCGAAGGCATCCAAAAAGAAGTTCAAGTTATTTTGGGAGGGGAAGTAGTAAGCAATCTGCGGCCCTAGTCCGAGGCCCCCTAGTTCACCTGTACCCTCGTAGTGGATCGTAGCTCCTACGGAGAAGTTGTCCTTGACGAACCAACCTATAGCGGGGTTCACTAGTACGTTGAAGATGGCAATTCCTCCTTCACTGCCAACAGCTGAGAGGCTGAGCGTACCAGTGACCTCACGACGTCCCGCCGTCCTCTGCGCCTCTAGACTACAGACGCTCAGGAGGCTAACGATGAGCGCAATAAGCAATGTTTTCTGTTTCATGTGACTTATGTTATGTGATTAGTAGCTGATTTCTTACGGGGCTCCTCACAGATCTTGCGAGGATGCACCACAAATATACAAAAAGTTAAAGAGAGACATCCTTTTCAGCAGAGATAAGTTTACGCATCTAAGTATTGCATTTTTCTTGATTTGTCTGTACATTTGCTTTCACGAAAGGGTCGGCATACACTCTACTGATCTTAGACTTCAAAGAATACATACTAACCAAAGTAATATTTCTATGAAACGAATTGCAGTCTTACTCTCTTGTGTTGCTCTACTGACGATAGTCTCTAGTTGTAACAAGCCTGATCCAGCTCCCCAGCCTCAACCAGTCAACCCAACGAGCATCACCATCAGTCCTGCGATGGTCTCTCTCAGTGTGGGTGAGACCCAGCAACTGACGGCGGTTGTAGAGCCTACGGGTCACAACTTCTCCGTAACCTATAGCTCCGACAAAGCTGCGGTGGCAACCGTCGACAACAACGGACTAGTCACGGCTGTCGCTGAGGGCGAAGCCGTGATTACTGCCACGATAGGGAACCTATCGGCTACTGCTAAGGTGACCGTCAAGGGAGCCTCCATTTCAGCCGAACAGGAATTGCCACTCCTGAAGTTTGATCCAAAGAAGGACGACTCTGAGAAAATCATCGATGATGAGATACTCGCCTACGAAGGGAAGTTAGGCCGTCAGCCTCAAGATATCAAATACTCTAGCAAAGTAACTGTCCCAGGCTTCGTCAATAAAGATTTGTCTGTCATTCCTGCGGTCGCTTATGGTATCGTGATCGAAGAGACTGCTGATATTATCCTATGCTACAGCAAGGAGTCTGTTGAGAACGCTACAAAGACTCAAGAGATGCTTCGTAAGCTAGGCTTCACCAAGTTTGAGAAGGTCAACGTAAGAATCGACAGTGATGGCAATACCGTCCCTGGATTTCGCTCACGCAATGACCAAAACAAGGAGATCTCTCTCATAGCTAAGCAAGACTACTCGCACAAGGACGACTTTGATGCCAATATGTCTATAGAGATTCAGCGTCACTACCCGATCCCTACGGCGCATAAGATCCTCCGAGATGCTAAGGATATGCCCTCTATCGAAGCACTACTCACTAAAGATAGTAAGAAGATTGAGGAGTTTGAAAACACTCTAGGTCTCCGTGCGCTAGAGGAAAGTAAAGAAGGTAGTGTCAACCAGCGATTCAACACCAAGCCCGAATGTGTCAACAAGACCAACTTGGAGTGGGTGCTCTATGTACGCACTTCATTCTTCAGCGACCAGCTTTTCATCAATGCGCAGTCCAATGCAATAGAAGGATATACCGATCTCTATTCTGACGACTTCAAGAGTTATCTTGCTAGCATTGGTTTTGATAAGGATTACCAAATCATCAAGGAGACAGTTCTTGCTAAGAATGCTCAGGGCGATATCTGTATGGGGTATATCGACCTTATGTTCAACTGCTGCTATATTCAGTTCGTTCCGAAGGAGACCTCACAAGAGTCTTACCACGGACCTCAGAGAGCATCACGTCGAGCTGTGCAGGGCTGTATGACGGCACTTGAGCGTCCCGTCACTTGTTTACTAGACCGATAACTGGTAAGCACCACCCGACTAAGGGTCATAACAATCAGCAATGGTCACGGGGGAAATGTAATTTCCTCCGTGACTATTGTGTGTCACCGCTTAGTATAAGTGCGTCACACCTCTTCGACTTCGTACATCTCACGAGTAGCGACAACTAGGGGTACACAATCTGTGCCTCTGCAAGAGGACTAGTCTTTTGTAGAGCTGCAGGTCAGCATTTTAATCGACTTCATAACGAGACCTGCCAGATTCAGCATCCGGCTGAGCAGTATGTGGTGTCGCATTATTTAGTACCTTTGCAGTCACAAGTAGGGACTAGTCGCCGCGGGGCGGTAGTCTCTCTCGGGATGTAGCACAGTTGGTAGCGCGCCACGTTCGGGACGTGGAGGTCGGAAGTTCGAGTCTTCTCATCCCGACTCAAGGTGATCGTCGAAGTAGTTCGGCTGTCACCTTTTTTCTTTGCCCTCCCGTCACAGCTCAGCGAGGAGGGGGCTTCGTCGGGTCAGAGGGTTGGGAAGGTGAGCTCCCGCCCTAGGAGATGTATCTGAGCGGCTCGCAGCGGAGCATAGTCGATCAGTGGCTCGGTATGATGGCGCATCGCGTCGCGACAGTTCATAAGTATCTTGCCGAGGAGGTTCTGCCCACGCCACTCGCCGATGGTAGACCATGGCCCCAGTCTCATCTTGTCCTGCTTCCGCTTGATGGAAGCTTTGTTCATCCCCTGCGCTGTCAGCTCGCGCTTCATCGCTGTAAGGCGCTTTCTCAGCTCAGCATTGCGCATGCCCCACTTGGTGGCGGTGGCACTGGTTGCGTAGGTGCTGTCCTCGAGGAGCATCGCCTCTGGCGGGAAGGCGAGGAGCAACTTGCGAAAAGCTTCGCTTGTCAAGCACTTCTGCCAGACCAGGTAATGCATCCATGGGACATTGAATGAGAGCCAGTCCTCTCGTCGCTCCTGCTCATGCGCCTTGCGGATCTTTTTCTTCGCCTCCCAGCCATCATCACATGCGACGAGCTGACGCACGATGGCGGTATGCTCGGGGGTATCTAGCGAAAACATGCCAGCGATGTAGGCGCACTCGCTATTGTGAAAGTGCACCCCCTGCAGGTCAAAGCCAAAGCCCGCGACCATGTTGCCCAGAGCCAACGACAAGCCACGACGCACGTCACCGCCACGGCGGAAAGCGTAACAGTCGAGCGTGGAGGCATCGTAGACCTCTTGAGGGGTCAGGGCGGTGAGTGGTTGATCCAGCATAAGACGTCTTCGTTGATAATCTTTTCAAAGGCAAAGCTACCAATATTTCCCTCAAGGATCGACTTCTTTTTTGTGTCAGTCTTCTTTTTTGCTACCTTTGTGTTACTTCTGAGTTTGGCGTCCGAGGGACGTGTCCCCCCTTCGCCAAGTAATAAACATGTCACTCATGACTACTGAAAGACCTTTACGCTATCCCGATCCACGCAAGTCTGCGCGCTTTCTAAAGGATGTCCTCCTCATCTTCGCCGGTGTAGTCATCTACACGTTTGGCTGGACAGCCTTCATCCTCTCACAAGACATCACCTCGGGAGGACTGGCGGGACTGACTACGATCATTCAGCTGGCGACGAATATCCCAGCCAGCATACCTTACAACATCATCAATGTCGGCTTGCTACTCCTCTCGATATGGATCTTGGGGTGGCGCTTCTCGATGAAGACGATCATAGCCGTCCTAATGCTTACCGTCACGATCCCAGTGGGACAAGCACTCTTTACCCCCATGGTGGGACAAGGACTAGAGGTGTATCACAACCTGCCCACCTGGCTGACCAGTACACTCCCTAACTTCGGACCGCTCTTGGCTCCCGACGAGCCATTTGTCGCTCTGATCGTTGGTGCTGGGCTCTGTGGTGCTGGACTGGGTATTGTCTTCTCTGCCAATGGTAGCACCGGTGGTACCGACATTATCGTGGCTATCATCAATAAGTACAGCACGCTCTCTCTGGGACGTGCCATGATCTTTATGGATGCGATCATCGTCACGACGGGTGCAGTCGTGAGCCACTTCTTCGGGCCTCAGTACAGCTGGGGTACGGCTCTAGGCAAGCTCGCCTTCTCCTTCATCGAGATCACGATCGTAGGGCAGATGCTGGACTACATCATGGAGGCCAACAAGCAGTCTGTGCAGCTACTCATCGTCAGTACCAAGTACGAGCAGCTCAGCGAGGCTATCACACGTCGCCTAGGGCATGGATGCACCATACTCCACGGCGAGGGTGGCTATAGTCACCAACAGATGCACGTAGTGCTAGTGACCATCCGCAAGAATCTACGTGGAGGTCTCTACCAAGTGATCAACTCGGTAGACCCCAACGCCTTTATCTCTGAGTCTACGGTGCATGGCGTATATGGACAGGGCTTTGATTCGATCGAGCGGGTGGCTGGACGAAAGAAGAAGTAATCTTCCCCCCCTCTCCTCCTCTCCCTTTTTGAAATTATTTGATGGAATACAAACCAGACCTACTAGATAAGATAGACTGTCCGCGATGCAAAGGCGTAGGGTCACGCTGTTGCAAGCTATCGACCTTTGACTGGCTAGCTGATCTGCCTGATGGCGTACAGCAGCAGGAGATCGTCGAGGTACAGTTCAAGAATACGCGCAAGAACTACTACCGCAACGTGGATCACCTAGACCTCAAGCGAGGTGACTATGTGGTCGTCGAGGCTGACAGCGGAGGCTACGATGTCGGCATGGTAGCTCTCACGGGGACGCTCGTCTCTACTAAGATACGGGCCAACCATGACGAGCAGTATGTGGACAATGCAAAGGCGATCTACCGCAAAGCTCGTCCTGCCGATATGGATCACTATCGCGCGGCTAAGCTACGCGAGCACCCGACGATGATCGAGTCGCGCGAGATAGCCACTTCGCTAGGACTAGACATGAAGATCGGTGATGTGGAGTATCAGGCAGACGGGACGCGCGCCATATTCTACTACATAGCGGATCAGCGAGTAGACTTTCGCAAGCTGATACGGCTCCTGGCGGACGCCTTCCACATACGTGTGGAGATGCGCCAGATAGGGGCTAGACAGGAGGCGGGACGTATCGGAGGTATCGGTCCTTGTGGACGAGCCCTCTGCTGCGCTACCTGGCTCTCACGCTTTAACTCCGTCAGTACGGCTGCGGCACGCTTTCAGAACTTAGCCCAAAACTCGCTCAAGCTCACCGGTCAGTGCGGCAAGCTCAAGTGCTGTACCAACTACGAGGTGGATGTCTATATGGAAGCAAAGAAAGCCTTCCCCTCAAGTCGCACACCCCTAGAGACGGAGAGCGGCACCTACTACTTTAATAAGTGCGACCTCCTAGCGGGCGAGATCACTTATAGCTTGGCACCTAAGAGTCTCGAAGAGCCTGAGACCATATCCGTAGAGCGGGCTAAGGAGATCATAGAGATGAACCAGCGTGGCGAGACACCTGAGACGCTCTCTGATCAACAGGAGGCTCCGAAGAAGCCTAAGGACATACTCTTTGACAATGCGATCAACCGCTTTGACCAGCCGAAGAAGCGTAAGCGTCGCAAGACAAATCGGAGGAGGGATCGTAGCAACGCCGATGCGCCCAGAGCGCAAAGCAACATCCCTACGACTGGCAATGGCGAGGAGCCGACCAACGCAGTCGAAGAGGGGCCAGAGAGAGCCGACTCACGCGAGGAAGGCTCCACGCAGCCCAGTCGCAAGCCGAGACGTAAGCCTCAGGCGGGTGGTCGTCGTCGCCGTCCACGCACGAAGCCTCAGGAGGAGTAATCCACCACGACTAGATCTGTTGTAGCTATGAGCAGAGCCTGCAAAGGGTGCATCCTAGGGGGGCTAGTTTTGCTAGCCGTCCTGACGCTTGGCTCTTGCCACTATGCAGCTTATCAGGAGCAGATGCAGACTGCGGAGCTACCACAAGCTGTCTGGACTGCAGAGCATCGAGTCACCTTCGACAGCTTCGTCGAGCAGTCGCGGACGCCCCACACGCTCTACCTCTACGTGCGGTACAACAGCCGCTACGCATACACCGCTCTACCGCTCACCATCGAGCTTCGCTCCACTCTAGGGTGGCGTGCTACGACCTCCGTGACACTACCCCTCGCCGAGGAGCCAGGCGTATGGACTGGTGAGGGCTATGCGCTACGTCAGCAACTCTATAAGGTCAACACCTCACTGACCCCTCCTCACCCAGGACTCTACACCATCGAGCTAAGGCAAGCGGCGGGGCAGGCAACGCTAGCGGGCATCGAGACGATCGGCGTCGCTTGGATCGCTGCAGGGCAATAGCTTCGCACAAATACAAATAGAGCAGTCCCGCAGGGAGCACTACATCGCTGTAGACTCCTTGCGGGACTGATCCGTTTTATCAGATACGTCTTCTAGCGGACGAATCGTATGGTGCTAACGCCACGCTCCGTGACAACCTGGCCGATGTAGAGGCCCTGTGCTAGGTCTGTCAGGGAGAGCCTTGAGACAGCTGCCAGCGTGTAGCTGTCTAGCAGTCTACCGGCCGTGTCATACAGGTAGAGCGTACCCGTAGCAGGCTCTGAGAAGAGGAGTGCATCGCCCTGCCAGAGGATGGAGAGTCCATTAGGCTGCAACTCTACAGGATCAACCCCTAGAGGAATAGCCAGCGGGCTCTTGTCGAAGCGGAGGTATGCGTTACGACGATAGGTAGTTCTATCCATATTGACAGCGCAGGAGGTCATCGTCTTACCGTCTCCAGAGAAGTGTACTACACCTATGTCCGTCTTCTCCACAGGCTCTGCATCATCTGAAGGCTTATAGCTGTAGGTGAAGAACTCCGATAGGTCTCTGCCCGTCTGTTCCTTAATATAGTCTAGTAGAGGGTACTTCTTGCCATCTGGATAGATGACGTGCGAAGCGAGTCCTCGCGTTATCTCGGAGCCATCAGGAGTGCAGAGCCAACCACCATCCTGAGTCCGTCCTAAGCCTCCCATACCATAAGCCTCCGGGATGCTGAGATACTCGACAGTACCCGTGTTAACATTGAGCGCACCAGGATAGGAGACCGTAGTCATATCGTCGCCTTCGCCTTGTATCTCTTGGATGGATATCATCCAGTACCCACTAGCAGTGGCCATCTCCTGCCAAGTTAAATCTGTATAGTGACCCGAGAGGACAGCATCGCGCTTTTTCGTCCATTCGTCATAGGCTTTATTGTACGCATCCCTCTGTTGTTCCCATAGTTCGGTCTCAGTGTCATAATCGGCCGTTACATAGTCACTCCACTTAGGCATCGGACCAGGCAGGGGCACATCTAGATTGTAGAGGAAAGAGTCACAAGGCGTAGAGCAGGTGTAGGTTCCATCGCTACCCATCTCCCAGAAGAGAGGTCTGTCGTCACCCGAATAGGTGTTTTGTCGACCTAGGATCTTCTTGCCGTCAGGCGAGCAGAAGAAAGCCTGCGTATAGTTTGGCTTATCTCCGAAATAGTCTGTCTTGAGCGTGGGTAGCAAATGGAGAGTCCAAGAGCCGTCCTCAGCACGTGTGCCATACATCGGCATGGTCATGCTCTCCTGAGAATAGGTCGGATCCATGAGAAATCCGACGAGATGCTGTCCGTCAGAGCTCAGGTAGGCAGGAACCACTTGTGGCCAAGCCTCTTCAGGAGACTCCAACGCATGAAGGGTCTTTTGCTCCATATTGCACACGACGACGCCCTCTTCGCTTTTGGCCATGTAGAGCAGGCCATCGTCTGTAATAGCGTAGATACGGCTTGATGCGGGAAAGGTCAAGGTCTTATCTTGCTGCGTGTCGTAGCAAAAAGCCTCGCCACTCGGATTGCCACCATAAATGTATCGTCCATTAGGACTCATACCGTAGATGGAGTAGTTACATGCCTCAGCCGGTAGTGCCTTCGGCTCTTGCGCGATCTTACATCCTGTCTGCTGAGCAGTCAGTGCGTAGCTCAGAGCAAGGAGTAGGAGTAATGAAGATAGTAGTTTTCTTGTCATATCGTTTGAAACATTTAAGGGTTATAGTTGCCACAAAGCTAACATTCTTTTTCGAGAAAAGCAAGCCCCCACGTGGGAGTTTTCCAATATCCAGGTGGAAAATGAAAAATTCTTCGGAGGAATGAAATGAAACTTCGGAAGAACCAAATGAAACTTCGGAGGAATCAAATGAAACTTCGGAAGAATTTTTTCTTTCCCACGTGGGGATTTGAAAATTTCCACGTGGCTATCGTGCTGAAGGGGGTAATCGTAAGACATCCTCTCTGAATTGGTCGGATTATCGGTCGGACGTAACCCTCGCTATATAGCTAGAAATAGTTACCTTTGCCCTATCCTAGTGTAAAATATAGTACGGCATGAAACGAATCTCTTGGACTCTCGGCATCCTGCTCACGCTCGCCCTCCTCATTGCGACAGGTTGTAGTGGCGAAGACCCTATCAAGGCTAAGCGTATCGCTATCGAAAACGGCACCTACAAGCCAAAGCCCAAACCTGAGCCAGAGCCTAACCCGAATCCGAATCCTAATCCTAACCCCGATCCTAATCCTAATCCCGATCCTAATCCTGACGATAAGATCGAGCTGCAGGATGTTACCTTCACCTTTGACGAGTGGGTCAAGCCAGAGGGCTCTTACCAGCTACCCGTAGAGAAGAGCCTCTCGAAGCTACTCGCGGGCGACCCCTACTGGATTTCTGCAAGCAATGTGGGTGCTGTCAAGGCTCTCTTAAGCAATTACCCCGTACTGCCCCTCTCTAAAGGACGGACAGGACAGGCTCTAGAGTTGACAACCATCAAGGCACGTCCCATGTTTGGTAAGGGCATCATCGCCGGAGCTCTCTACTGCGGATCACTGGATGAGGATATTATGACCTCCAAGCCTCTAGAATCTACGAAGTTTGGTCAGCCCGTCTTTGCCATACCTATCTCTATCAAAGGTTACTATCAGTGGCTCCCAGGCAAAGAGCTTGTCGATGGGACGAAGAGAAACAGTGTAATCAAAGGACAGGACGAGGCTACGATCGCCTGCGTCTTTTACGACATCACGCAAGACGATAGCTACCTCAATGGTAAGACGCTCTACACCGATCCACGTATCCTAGCAAAGGTGCAGCTACACCCCCAGCCTACTCAGGAGGGTGCATGGACACCTTTTGAGGGCAAGCTGGAGATCGTCAATGAGGCGGCTTACAAGCAGATAGACCTTCAGAAGGGCAAGTACCGCATGGCACTTATCTTCTCGTCTAGTGCTCGTGGCGACCAGTTCATCGGAGCTATCGGCAGTCGCCTGCGCATTGACGACTTTACAGTGACACTAGGCATACCCACCAAGAAGTAATCCGCTACAGATATGACTACACGGCAACTACACACAGGGATAGTTACCCTCCTGCTGGCACTCCTTACGACACCGCTCTTGAGAGCACAAGCTCCTGATGGCGGCAAGGATGACCTAGAGTTTGGTATCAAGGCTGGTCTCAATGTAGGAGCTACCACCCCCCTACCCAAGCCGAAGGCGATCGACAAGATCTACACCTGGAATCCCCACATGAACATCGCCCTCAAGGGATGGCTCTCCTACCACCTCCCCGACACCAAAGGGTGGCACCTAGACACAGGTCTAGAGATGGAGCGCAAGGGAATGTACGTCTGCACACACGCCACCGATATGCGTATCAACATTGGGGACGGACAGGAAGCTGCGTGGGGACTCTTTACGGGCAATAACAGCACCGAGTTCATCAACTACTACCTCACGCTCCCGATGCTGGTCGCCTACCATACGAACAACGATAAGTTTCGTGTGCAGGTAGGCTTCTACCTCTCCTACCTGATGCAGCAGAGCTTTAAGGTGACTCTGGATGGAGACGGCACGCTCAATGGTGATCCCATCTCTCCGGACCACCTCGTCGACTACGACCTGTCAGATCACTTTAACAAGCTAGACATGGGCGTCAGAGTAGGCTTCGACTACTTCTTCCATCAGCGCCTCGGCGTGACTGCACAACTCAACATGAGCTTCGAGCCAGCCCTCAACAGGAGCTTTACGATGATGCCCTTCCCGCTCTACAACATCTACGCCTTTGCGGGCTTCGCTTACCGCATCTAAGTAGAGCTGAGAGAGCGAGCTCTGTTATCCCAGACAGCGCAGAGAGCTGATACATGATACCTGAAGAGAGTTTTTTACTACCTTTGTAGTGCTGTGGCAGGGGGGCATCTAGTCGCGCTCCCTACCCTGCGCATGACCACTCACAGATACCCTTCACGCTATGCACGCTAGCCTTGTCATCATACCCACCTACAACGAGCGCGAGAATGTCGCCGAGATGATTCGAGCCGTCTTGGCACTGCCCGAAGCCTTCGACCTGCTGATCCTGGATGACAATTCGCCTGACGGAACCGCTGAGATCGTGCGTACGCTACAGCAGGAGCCGGGCTACACAGACCGCCTGCACCTCATCGTGCGACCCGGCAAGATGGGACTAGGCACAGCTTATCTCACAGGCTTCGAGTGGGCACTGGAGCACGGGTACGACTACATCTTCGAGATGGACTGCGACTTTAGCCATCCGCTCTCGGCACTGCCGCACCTCCTACGCGCCGTCTCGGAGGAGGGCTACGATGTAGCGGTGGGCTCTCGATACGTGCGGGGTGGCGGGGTCAAGGATTGGCCTCTCGGACGCATCCTTATGAGCTATCTCGCATCGGTCTACGTGCGCATCATCACCTGGCTACCAGTACGAGACACGACGGCTGGCTTCGTCTGCTACAGGCGTGAGGTGCTAGAGACGATGAGACTAGACGAGGTGCACTTCAAGGGCTACGCCTTCCAGATCGAGATGAAGTACACGGCGCACTGTCTGGGCTTCAAGATCAAGGAGGTACCCATCACCTTTGTCAATCGTAAGCTCGGGAGCTCGAAGATGAATGGCTCGATCTTTGGCGAAGCCTTCACGGGAGTCCTCAAGCTACGCTACTGGCAGCTCTTCAAGGGCTTCCCCAAGCGTCGTAATCCAGCTAAGTAATATGCGACAGATCATACTCGGAGCGACCATTATCAATGAAGGTCGGCAGGTCGTCGGCTCCGTATGCCTCTCCGACGAGCGAATTGAGTCTATATATATAGGTGTCGACAAAGTGTCTGACCTCCCCGACGAACTACTCCAAGGAGCGGAGATCGTGGAGGCGCACGGACTCTGGCTACTCCCTGGCTGCATCGACGATCAGGTACACTTTAGAGAGCCTGGGCTAACCAACAAGGGAGACATAGCGCACGAGAGCCGTGCGGCCGTGGCAGGCGGGGTCACCTCCTATATGGACATGCCGAATGTGAAGCCCCCGACGGTCACCCTCGAGGCGCTCCTCGACAAGCGTCAGCGCGCTCAGGAAACAAGCTGGGCAAACTACGCTTTCTACTTCGGCGGGACTAATGACAACGCTCCCGAGGCGTGTGCCATAGACCCGGCCTTGATACCTGGGTACAAGCTCTTCCTAGGAGCCTCCACGGGCAATATGCTGGTGGACAGCGAGGAGGCACTCGACTACTTCTTCGCCCATGCGCCCAAGCTCATCGCCACGCACTGCGAGAGCGAGGAAATCATCACACGCAATAAGGAGATCTACCGTCAGCGATACGACGGGCACCCACCCATCGAGACACATCCACTGATACGCTCCCGCGAGGCGTGCTATGCCTCTTCACACAGTGCCATAGAGCGTGCCAAGCGTCTCGGTGCTAGACTACACGTACTCCACCTATCGACAGCGGAGGAGATGAGTCTCTTCTCGGCAGCCCCTCTTTCGCCAGAGAAGCGCATCACCGCCGAGGTATGCGTCCACCACTTATGGTTTACCGACGAAGACTACAGCCGCCTAGGCAACCGCATCAAGTGGAATCCCGCCGTCAAGACGGCTCGCGATCGTGAAGCTCTGCGCCAAGCACTCGTCGAGGGTCGCATCGATGTGATCGCCACCGACCACGCGCCTCACACGCTAGCCGACAAGGAGGGCGATGCGCTCACGGCAGCCTCTGGAGGTCCGCTCGTACAGCACAGCCTCCTGATGATGCTGGAGCTGGCTCACGAGGGGCTTTGGTCGCCTGAACTAGTGGTTGAGAAGATGGCACACGCTCCCGCACAGCTCTTTGGAGTTCGTGAGCGAGGCTACATACGCCCAGGCTACTACGCTGACTTAGTCCTCGTAGATCCTCATCAGGAGACCACAGTAACTAAGGAGAGCCTCTACAGCAAGTGCGGCTGGTCACCCCTAGAGGGCTACACCTTCTCGCATCGCATCGTAGCTACTTGGGTCAATGGACAGATCGCTTACCGTGACGGACAACTGACCAGTCGTCCGCCGGTCCATGCGCTCACCTTCGCCTGATCTAGCTCTTTCTAGAGAGCAAATCGACATTTGGGTGTCCGACCCTTTCGCCACGTGAGCGATTATTCTTATATTTGCAGTCGGGTGATGATCTTTAGAGAGATTATCACCGTTTGGAGGGCGCAGTCCCTTTATCCTTTGAGTAGATACACAAATCAATAAAACAATATAGCGTATGAATCTGTCACACATCGAGCATCTTGGGATAGCAGTCAAGAGCATAGAGGAGGCACTACCCTTCTTCGAGGGAGTCCTCGGACTAACCTGCTACAACATTGAGGAGGTCGCCGACCAGAAGGTGCGTACCGCATTCCTCAAGATAGGCGAAGTCAAGCTAGAGCTCCTAGAGCCTACGAGCGATGAGAGCCCTATAGCCAAGTTTATCGAGAAGCGTGGCGAGGGTATCCACCACCTAGCACTATCATCAGACGATGTAGCACCAGCTCTCGAGGAGCTCAAGGGCAAAGGCATACGTCTCATCGACGAAAAGCCTCGCAAAGGTGCCGAGGGGCTCAACATCGCCTTCGTACACCCCAAGAGTGCACACGGCATACTCCTAGAGATCTGCGACTGCAAGGATGTCGCTAAGTAATATCGTCCAATCAAACAAACGCTACATAGAATAATGAGTGTACAACAAGAGAAGATAAAGCAACTCCTTGCCAAGCGTGAGGAGGCTCGTCTCGGAGGAGGCGAGGAGCGCATTGAGAAGCAACACGCCAAGGGCAAGTACACAGCTCGTGAGCGTATAGCTATGCTCCTCGATGAGGGTTCCTTTGAGGAGATCGACATGTTCGTCCAGCACCGCTGCACGAACTTTGGCATGGAGAAGAAGAAGTTCCTCGGTGACGGTGTCGTCGTAGGTAGTGGTACCATCGACGGACGTCTCGTCTACGTCTTCGCGCAGGACTTCACAGTCATCGGTGGCGCTCTCGGTGAGATGCTCGCTGCTAAAATTTGTAAGGTGATGGACCTAGCTATGACTATGGGCGCACCCTGTATCGGTCTCAACGACTCAGGTGGTGCTCGTATCCAGGAGGCTGTCAACGCACTCTGTGGCTACGGTGAGATCTTCGAGCGCAACATCCTCGCTTCAGGTGTCATACCTCAGATCTCTGGTATCTTCGGCCCCTGCGCTGGTGGTGCTGTCTACTCGCCCGCACTGACCGACTTCAACATTATGGTGCGCAACTCCAGCTACATGTTCCTCACAGGTCCTAAGGTGGTCAAGACGGTCACCGGCGAGGACGTCACACAGGAGGAGCTAGGTGGGGCCGACGTACACGCATCTAAGAGTGGCGTGGCACACTTCGCCGTAGACAACGATGAGGCTGGCCTTCAGCTCATCCGTCAGCTGCTCTCCTTCCTACCACAAAACAACATGGAGGAGCCACCCTTCGTCGCTTGCGACGATCCCGCAGACCGCTGCGAGGATCTACTCAACGAGATCATCCCCGACTCACCAAACCGTGCTTACGATATGTACGAGGTGATCGGAGCGATCGTAGACCACGGCGAGTTCCTTGAGGTGCATCGTGACTACGCACGCAACATCATCGTCGGCTTCGCTCGCTTCAACGGGCAGAGCGTCGGTATCGTAGCCAATCAGCCCAAGGTGATGGCTGGTAGCCTCGACTGCAACTCCTCTCGCAAGGCAGCACGCTTCGTACGCTTCTGCGACGCATTCAATATCCCCATCGTCACACTCGTCGACGTGCCAGGCTTCCTCCCAGGCACTGGTCAGGAGTACAACGCTGTCATCACACACGGTGCTAAGCTCCTCTACGCTTACGGCGAGGCTACCGTACCTAAGATCACGGTCGTCCTGCGTAAGGCATACGGTGGTGCCTACATCGTGATGGGCTCTAAGCACCTACGCGCAGACATCAACTACGCTTGGCCCTCTGCTGAGATTGCCGTCATGGGTCCGTCAGGAGCCGTCGAGGTAGTCTTTGCTAAGGAGGTCAAGGCGAGCGATGACCCCGCCAAGACAGCTCTGGAGAAGGAGCAAGAGTATCGTGATGCTTTTGCCAATCCATACAATGCTGCTTCCTATGGTTACATCGACGATGTCATCGAGCCAAGGAACACCCGCTTCCGCATCGTCCGTGCGCTACAACAGCTACGCACAAAGCGTCAGACGCTCCCCGCTAAGAAGCATGACAACGTACCTCTCTAACCCCTCCTACCGATGGCTACCAAGAAGATAGAAAAGGGTAAGAAGGCACCCGCCAAGAGAGCCAAAAAGGCCGCTACAGCACCATCTCCCGAAGAGGTTGCTATAGCACTCGCCTTAGCGCAGGCTCTAGGCTCCCCTCACGACGAGGAGTCCTATCAGCTCACGATACGACGCAAGGAGTTTGACTCCTGGTCGTTCAAGCTACAGAACATGCGTGTCACACCACAGAAGCAGTATTACATCTAATCCTAAACGGCAGTACCTTAGCAGGCTAGCACGTTAGCTTGCTAAGCACCCATATCAAACCCCTTATGAAAGAATATAAGTATAAGATCGATGGCAAAGAGTACGCCGTCAAGATTGACAAGATCGAGGGTGACCAAGCTCAGCTAGAGGTCAACGGCACCCCATACAGCGTCGAGATCATACAGGAGAAGAAGAAGGAGACCCCGAAAGTCGCCAAGTCTGCTCCTGCAGCAGCACCCGCTGCCACGGCAGCTCCCGCACCCGCTGCGGCTCCCGCCTCCACAGGCAAGGGCAAGGCAGTCAAGGCTCCCCTACCTGGCGTCATCATATCAGTAGACGTACAGGTCGGTCAGCAAGTCAAGCGCGGTCAGCAAGTCGCTGTACTCGAAGCTATGAAGATGGAGAACGGCATCAACGCTGAGTGCGACGGCACCATCACCGAGATCAAAGTCAAGGCTGGAGACTCTATCCTAGAGGGTACAGACATTCTCGTCATCGGATAAAGACTCCGTAGCACATACGACATCACTCCTAGACAGTGGCCAGGAGTAGCTATACAAGGCGCAGGGGGAGAGCCAATGCGACACAACGCATCGGAGAGCCTCCTCGCCTTTTTTATGCATACACTACACAGCAAGCTATCCATTAGCAACATTCACCTCAACCAACTATTTTGTCATGAAACAATTACAGCACCTCATAGCAGCACTCACGGCAATCCTCTGCGTGACCCTTGCCACGAGTAGTTGCCGATCTAATCAAGAGCCAAACCCAGGTCCAGATACGATTGGCACCGACACAACAGGTGTCGACACAACGGGCGTGACCCCACAGCCCGACCCTCAGACCTTCGAATCCATACTCAAGCTAGATGCTAATGGCAAGCTCACCGCCATCCCCTTCCCCTGTGTCGATTGGCTCGGGGGCGAGAAGGCAGTCCAAGCCTTCGAGCAGAGCAAGGGTGCTACCTTCGAGGGCTCTGTAGATAATAAAGGCAAGAAGATCCTCCGCTACAAGACCAATGACCCCAAGGGACAGCAGCCTTCGCGCATGTACGTCATCGATCCTACTAAGGCAACTCTCGAGACCTCTTCCATACTGATTGCGACGGATCTAGTCGCCGAGGGAAACGACATCAATGACAACATGGAGATCCTCCTCAGCGATGCTGGCTATCAGATGATTCCCGACGATAAGAACATCATGTACTCCAACGGCACTTACTGGCTCACCTTCTCTAAGGCAAATGATCAGTTTTGGATGATTACCTACAAGTCGTCAGGCGACCCCTCCAAGCATGCAGGCATCCTACAGATCAAGGACTTCCCCTATCTCAAGAAGGAGACCAAGATGAGTGCCTACACCTTTGAGGAGATCGAGGCTTACGAAAAGCAGCTCGGGCTACGCAAGCAGACTAAGAAGACGGCTACCAGTGTCACCTATGAAGCGATCGACCCCAGCAAGGTGAACTTCGCCCATGTTCGCTATGTCATCAATCCTGGTGACGAAGGCTCTTCTGGTCCGAATGTACTCACCAAGCGATTTACAAAGGCTATGTACAAGCAACCAGAGCTACGCTCTTACTTCGAGCTCAACGGCTTCACCTATGAAGGTTCTTCTGGCGCCTCCGCAGAGAAATTCGTCAACAAGGATCTCGCAGTACGCCTTATGCTTTTTAGCCATCCTCAGGCACCAGATGAGGCGCAGATCATATTCCAAGACGCTCCCGACCTCTATCACAAGGATCCGAAGCCTGTTGATCCCACCTTCCAGGCTCTCTACCTGCCACTGCTAGACGTCTTCGGTCAGAAGATTAGCAAGGACAGCCCCATCTTCGCTCGTGAGAAAGAGTTACACCCCGACTGTGACGTTACGTTCAAACCAGCCAATCCAGATGCTGGATATAAATACGATGCTATCAAGGTAGACATGCCAGTTACCTCCAAGCTCGATCCCACAGATCGCAACAAGCCTCGTGCTGTAAGCTACAGCTACGAGTCTACAAGTGGATCGACCATAGAGCAGATCACTTACGTCTTCTCTCAAGACTGGGAGAGAGCCAAGATTGCAGGCGACGATCCCCTCATCAAGGACTTTATGACGAAGAACGGCTTTACTTACAAGGGTAAGGAAAAGATCGACCAGCCCTTTATGAAGGCCGACCTCTATCAATACTACAACGCTCAGCGAGGTGTCTACTTTGAGTACAGCCTAGTATCTAGTCCGTTCCCAGGTTCAATGGGCGTCTTCACCAAGACCCCGACGGTAACGCTCTAGTCCTGTAGAGACAGAGCCTTTACACACAAGAGCCAGCTCCTCGACCCATGCGCGTCGGGGAGCTGGCTTGCTGTTTCATCCAGCCCAGAAGCCCATCTTTTTGCGCAAGATCGGGACAGCGTGGCCCGATTTTGCGCTTTTATTTCGTCGTTTTGGCCCGATTCGATGCTGTTGCAGACCTTTATCGTAGCGTGTGCTTTTGGTGATGTCGGGACTTTTGTCTATCTTAGAGGTCGATTTTAACGAGTATAACAGATGAAACCAATACAATTCATACAGAAGTCTCTCCTGCTCATGACTGCGCTACTCACACTCAGTGTGGCTTGCACAGCTCAGAGCAAGGAGCAGCAAGAGACCGCCAAAGCAGAGATACTGCACATCAATGCTAACTATATGCGCGAGCACATCTACGACTTTGAGGCGCATCCCGACACCTTCGTATACAAAGGTGACAAGCCCGCCATCATCGACTTTTACGCCGATTGGTGCCGTCCTTGTCGTCAGCTGGCTCCCAAGCTACAGAAGGTGGCCGACCGCTACGCTGACCAGCTCGTTGTCTACAAGGTCAATGTGGACGAGAACCCGCAGCTGGCCGCACGCTTTGGCGTCCAGAGCATCCCGATGGTACTCTTCGTACCACTCAACGATCTACCCTACAAGAGCCTCGGCGACCTCCCCATGGACCACATCGAGGGGCTCCTCGGCAAGATAGGCGTCAAAACCGATAACCAGTAAAACACTTAATACACAGTAACTATAAACCAAACAAACATTATGTCTACAGTAAAATTTCAAGATAAGATCACTGTCACCCTCGCAGGTGAGCAACCTAAGGTAGGGACGATGGCTCCCAACTTCGAGCTAGTCCGCAAGGATCTCTCCACGGCCAAGCTCTCAGACTACCGTGGCAAGCGTGTCGTCCTCAACATCTTCCCCAGCATCGACACTGGCGTCTGCGCAGCATCTGTACGTCGCTTCAACGCTGAGGCTGCTAAGCTCGACAACACCGTCGTCCTCTGCATCTCTCAGGATCTGCCCTTCGCACAGGCTCGCTTCTGCGGTGCTGAGGGTCTGGACAATGTCGAGACGCTCTCTACCTTCCGCTGCTGCACGGTTCCCTCTTCAGAGCCTGCTTTCTGCAAGGGCTACGGGCTAATGATGCAGGACGGACCTCTCGCAGGGCTACAGGCTCGCTGCGTCATCGTCATCGATGCTGACGGCAAGGTCATCTACGAGGAGCTAGTTCCCGAGATCACTCAGGAGCCTAACTACGACAAGGCTATCGCTGCGCTCAAGTAAGCGCATCCTCACACATACGGAGACGACGGCGTCACAGCCCCCCGCCTCCTCACATACGACAGTGGCACCACACCCCATAGACATGCTATGGTGTGTGGTGTCTCTCTTTTCGGTTTTGCCGAGATGCACTACTTGTCGTAAGACGGATAGTCCTCGTAACCTCTTTAGAACTTCACTAGCAGGAGGTCCTATTTTCTTCGCGGATAGTCTTCTTTATCGAGGGTTGTGAGGCGGGGAGAGCGTTCATTCGAAGATTATCGTTACTTTTGTAGCATTAATCAGTAGAAACTATGACGCAGGTATCAGATCTAGAGAATCGTCAAGCATATATTACCCAGCAGAGCGGCTTCATACGCCAGCTGCAGGAGGGGATGCACACCACGATCATCGGGCAGGAGCATCTTGTGGAGTCGCTCTTGATCGGTTTGCTAGCCGACGGGCATATCCTCCTCGAGGGTGTGCCAGGGCTTGCTAAGACGCTCGCTATCACGACGCTCGCTAAGCTCATCGATGCAGACTACAGCCGCATACAGTTTACCCCCGACCTACTCCCGGCCGACCTCATCGGTACGCTGATCTACAGTCAGCGCAGTGAGTCCTTTTCGGTCAAGAAGGGTCCTATCTTCGCTCACTTTGTCCTCGCTGATGAGATCAACCGCGCTCCAGCCAAGGTGCAGAGTGCACTCCTCGAGGCGATGCAAGAGCGACAGGTGACGCTCGGTGAGGAGACTTATCCGCTACCCTCGCCTTTCCTCGTGATGGCGACGCAAAACCCGATCGAGCAGGAGGGTACCTACCGACTACCTGAGGCGCAGGTAGACCGCTTCCTCCTCAAGGTGGTGCTGGACTACCCCTCGCACGAAGAGGAGATGAAGATCATTGAGATGAATCTGGCTAGTCAGCTACCCACGGTAAAGCCTGTTACAACTGCCCAGCAGATCTTAGCAGCTCGCGAAGCGGTGCAGCAAGTTTATCTCGATGAGAAGATACTCCGCTACATTGTGGATCTAGTGATGGCGACACGACAGACGGAGGGCGTCCCCGCTCTACAAGGGATGATCGCTTATGGGGCTTCGCCACGTGCATCGATCTCGCTAGCAGCAGCTGCACGGGCCTACGCCTTCATCGCTCAGAGAGCCTATGTGATCCCTGAGGATGTGCGTGCCGTGTGCCACGACGTGTTGCGTCATCGTCTCGGAATGAGCTACGAAGCCGACGCTGTCGGTATGAGTGCTGACAAGGCGATCGATGAAATCATCAACGTGGTGCCGGTACCTTAATTGGCTGTTGGCTGTTGGCTATTAGCTAAAAGTATCGGAGCCATCGGAATGATCGGACATCTAGCTTCTAATCTCTAACCTCTAAGGTCTAATCTCTAACTTCTAACCTCTAATTTCTAAATGCAGGATCTCCTACGCAAGGTCAGACGCATCGAAATCAAAGCTCGGGGTCTCAGTCAAAACATCTTGGCTGGGCAGTACCGTTCGGCCTTTAAGGGGCGAGGAATGGCTTTTAGCGAGGTGCGGGAGTACTACATAGGAGATGATGTGCGTGACATTGACTGGAACGTGACGGCACGCTACGCGCAGCCGCATGTCAAGGTCTTTGAGGAGGAGCGCGAACTAACTATCATGCTCCTCGTAGATGTCTCTCACAGTCTAGACTTCGGCTCTACAAGTGAGACGAAGCGGGATCTGGTGGCGACGATCGCTGCAACGATCGCTTTTGCCTGCATTCACAACAACGACCGTGTCGGACTGATGCTCTACACCGACCGTGTGGAGCGCTACATCCCCGCCGGGCAGGGGCGTAAGCATGTACTGCAGCTCATTCGTGAGATCCTGACTTACCGCCCTGAGCGTCACTCTACGCAGATCTCCTCTAGTCTAGAGATGCTCTCACGAGTGGTCAAGAAGCGCTGCTCAGCCTTTATCGTGAGTGACTTCATCACGGAGGCACCGACCGATGCGGAGCGCGCCCTGATCCAGCGCACGGCTCGGAGACACGACCTGCTGGCCATACGCGTTGTGGACAGACGTGACTACGACCTCTCTGCTATGGGCTTGACGCTCGTGCGTGACCTAGAGACGGGAGCAAGTCGCTACGTAGACACCTCGTCGGAGCGACTTCGTGAGCAGTACGCGACCAACTATACGACCTTTGCCGCCGAATGGGAGCGTCTGATGCGTGAGTCGGGCATCGACCACGCCATCGCCGAGACTGGCGAAGACATCATCCCCGTTCTCTCGCAGCTCTTCCGCAAGCGCATCTAACTAAACGAGAGTGGCCGAAGACTCCCTTCACTCTTGTTCATGATACAGACATCTATCATCTGCAAGGGGACACATCTCGCACGTAGCACACGATAGGCGTTAGCTATCAGCAAGATACAATCACTAGATCTAAACAAACATCTAGCACACTGCCCGAACAAAGATCTCTCATCTCAGTGAAGCTTTCGGTGCTTATTTACCTCCCCGGCTGACGCATTATAATATAATGTGTCACCTATGGATTGGCTGTTGGCTGTTAGCTATTGGCTGTTAGCTATCGGAACCATCGGAGCTATCAGAGTGATCGGATCTCTAATCTCTAACTTCTAACCTCTAATCTCTAATCCACCCTCCGATCCACCCTGATGGATAGGACCTCGCAAGAGGTCCGACGAATCATAGCCGTGGGTCGGAGGGGCAAAGCCCCGAACGACCCACGGGGACAAGACGATAGCAGCTTATCGACCCCTTGTGGGTCGGACTAGACGCAGCTTATAGTTACAGCTCCAGTCCGACCTCCCACAATGGGGAGGTCGCTTACTTCACATGGCACTCCTACCCCCAGTCGTTCGGGGCGTAGCCCCTCCGACTGGGGGCTATGATTCGTCCGACCGCAAGCGGTCGTATCGCTCCGATCCCTAATTTCTAATCTCTAACTTCTAACCCCTAATCTCTAATTACATATCTTTACAGGGAAATTCGTCCGATTCCCTCCTTTCTCGAATATCCACGTGGGAAATCTCAAATCTCCACGTGGATATTTTTTATTTTCCACGTGGGCGTCAAAAAATTCCTCCGAAGTTTCATTTGATTCCTCCGAAGAATTTTTTATTCCCTACCTGGGAAATAAAAATTCTCCACCTGGATATTTCGAAATATCCACGTGGAAATCAGTTTTCCCCGACATGACGCCGTTTTGATATGTAGTTGGTTCTAAATTATTGTAACACACCAACGTTGTATTTCCCCAGCTAGGAATGACGCATCATAATCGATCTTTCAGAAGCTACACATAGCGACCAGAGAGGAATAGGTGAGTTCATTATATATAATGCATCAGTCCTGGTACTTCACCAACCATTTTGACCTTTACGCCGTTTTTTTCCCTACATTTGTAACCGTGTTGCACTTGACACTGGACTGTGCGATGAAGAAACAATTATTGAAGATGTTGCTAATAATAGGAGCTGGAATTGCATCCTATTTTATAATAATATATCCACTGAACTGGGGTATATCTGAAGAACTTGGGAGTGGTTTTATAATCACATCAGACAAAAGTTTATTATATAGAGATGGTAATACGGAGTATTTTGTACTTCCATTTGGAGTGACGAAATATAAATACAATACAAAATGGATTGTGGCATACACCGAAGGATATTCCATAACACGCAATTTACAGGAGAAGAAAAATAGTTCAAGTCTAACCAATTATTGGATTATCGACAAAGAAATGCCAATACATCACAATAAGCAGGACTCTGTTGTTTTATACATAAATGGCATTGCCTATCCTATTATTACTAATGGGTTAATAGGACCAATGGATTCTTTGTCTTTTATTGATTCTGTTAGAAAATTCGACATTCCCCTAAGAATAAATTGAACTATCACTGTCCGATGATTTTCATCTCGCTCAAAAACTGGTCCACCCGAGATTCTGTGTGATGACCTGATTGCGGGCAAAGAAAGAAGCTGGCTCTATCTTCATCCTGGAAATGTAAGCTGGGGCTGTGTTACGGTTTGTAGAAACAACACGCTATCCCCTGAGGAAAGGGAACAGGAATGGCATATAATTCATAATATGATAAGTCATACAAAAACGGAGAAAGTCCCCGACAATCGTGGATTACATAAGTATTTCCCTGGTAAGCAGATTAAGTTTGGCGTTCTAAAAGTTCGAGATAGATGAAAAATAAATATCTCCTCTGCTTTCTATTTCTATGGCATTGCTATTCTTGTACATTAGAGCCAAGAATAGCAATACCTCAAGAATTAAAACAAGAGCTTGTAAGAACAGGGCATTATAATTCGTATGTAAGATTATTGAATCAGTCTTTGGATTCAAATAACGTAGAGGACTTATCTCATTTCTTAAGCATAGATTATTTTTCCACTTGTTCAACAGGTTCAGAACATGGACAAATTTTACTAGAAATATTACGGGAAAAAGGTGACGTGTTTGTTTTCAAAGCCCTTACACTTCTAAGTCAATCAAAAAAAACAAGTGTCAAAGGGTATCTCTTAATAGGAATAGATAGTCAAGGAAAATGCGATATCAGCTATTTTATAGAAAAGTACCCTAGGTCTTTTGGATATCTAAAGATAAAGCCATGGTAAATGATTTGCATTCTTACAACCTCGGTGGACTGGTGGATCATGTGCGTGGTTACAAGTCCTACAGCTACGACTATGTGAACAAGATTGGCTACGACATGGTCATATCTTGATAGGTCCTTTTAGAATAAGTCAAGATATGACCGTGTTAAAAGACAAATAGCATGACATATAAGAATTTTTCTATACTAGCTAAAGTTGTTATAACCTTGATTCTAACATATTCTGTATTTATGATACTGCTCATGTCGATTTTTGACTTGCTCTCTATGTCGACATCCGTGAGTTTTACAACATTCTTGATCGAAAAGATGATTCCTAATATTTCAGCTGTAATTGCACTTGTTTTTCTTATTAGGTATCTTTGGATTACAGGTAAGAACTCCAATACTTCTAAAAAAGATTCCATTGAAAAAATGCGGATGCAAAAGCCAAACAGGAATTAGAAACTTTACAACAGATATGGGGAGCAATGAGGCGATAACTAATTTCTCAGTACTGGAAGTTAATTGTAGTGGTGGTTATCGGGGTGGCTCAAACCTTCTAATAGAGTTCAATGCAAAACAATATTACGTAGGAATTACTGCGAGTCAATGTAAATCTTTCTCTTCCAAAAAGATAAAACTATTTTACGACAAAGAATGCGATAAGATATTTGAACAACACGATGTGACAGTGAGATATACCGTATGGTACTTTATTCTTTATTTGTGTTCATGTCTTTGGTTGTTTTGTATAGCAAAGAACAGAAGAACTCAATGGTAATATAAATCACAGACTATTCAAAAAGAACTAATGTGGAGAACGGTTATTCATTGATGAGTTTGGGGATAGATGCTTATGCATTCCCTAAACAGCAGGCACTTAACATAATTTCTAGATTAAGAAAGAATCACATCCCTATTCTGGGAGGTGATGTGTACTGCTTTAATAATGGACTTTTAACGGATAGTTGTGATAGTTGGTATTGCAACTTGGAAATAGGCGAAACTCAGCAACAATTTGTGCAAAGGAGCTGTCTTGTAGCTGAAAAGTATATTGAAAGTTACCCTGAGAATGACATCGTCAAAAATCTGTTTTCAATAGTGATAGAAACAGATATTCTTGAGTATCTGGATAATGGGTAAAGATCTATGGTGTCCTAAACGTTTTTGGAGGACGATGGGTGTAAGATAGCTGTCAAGCGGGTCAATCGCCCCTTGACATTTGCTGTAAAAACGGGGGGATCCCCCCTATGCTATTTCGGTCTCGTCTGGAGGCGGTAAAAACGGCTCATTTATCCACTGAAAGAGGTCGATTTTGGTGAACGTGTTGAGTCTCAAGGAGGCTGTTAAATTAGAGAGACACCAAGGGTGTTTTGCTATTCGCTTGAGATATTGAAGTAGGAGAATCATAATCAGAGCCGTCCAGATCTGAATCTCGACAGCGTTTTGAGAGGTTCCTAGGGAACTCCTATTGGCGTTTTGGTAACTGATGTTGGATTTGGAGGGAGCTCGTGATAGACCTAGGTGGTTGAGATTGCCTGTGGCTGATTGTAGCCCCTCTGAGATTTGACGTAGCGACACGCTACCCGAGAATTGGCTGAAGATCATAGTCACCAAATGGCTCCACGAGTTAAAGCCCTCTGCATGCTTGTCTGTGCCATGCTTTTTGACCAATCGATGGATGATTTCTCGAGGTATATGTCGGATTACTTGTGCGAATAGTGTTATATTTGCCATTGAAAAGAGTGGTTTGTGACAGCTCTTACTAGCTGTGCTTTCTTTCCAATTACAAACCTACCCTTTTCTCTTTATCCTGCAAAACGTTTAGGACACTATTGGACAAAAGCGGAAAAGGCTGAATTATTGAAAACCGGTAAGGTTAAGGGATATGAAGGTCATCACATTAATAATGTGAAAGATCATCCTGAATTTGCCGGCAATCCCAATAATATTGAATTTGTCAAACGTCCTGAGCATCTTGATGCTCACGGCGGGAACTTCCGCAACGAAACACATGGAGAGTTACTAAACCGAAATCCGAATAAAGATTAACAATTCGGTGTCCTGTTCAGTGATTAAACTGAACAGGATACCGAATCAAACGTTACTCAAATATGAAAGACTATTCAGAAATAAAAGAATTAATCCTAAAATTTTCATTCTTAGGAATAGAAGAGAGTAAATCAACTGGTGCTTTGCTAATTGGCAGAGCACCGCATATTGCGGAAAGTGCGTGGCTGAATCGACTCTATTCACCAATAGACAAAAACGAAATAATAAAAATGGAAGATGGTATTAGCAAAAAGATTCCAACTTCATATGTTGATTTCTTGACCAACTTCTCAAATGGACTCAATATACTTGGGGATACCTTATGTCTATTTGGATATCGTTCTAACTATGTGAGAACTGTTGATTTCTCATGGCAACCATATAGTTTAATTAGTTTTAATAAGTATGATAAGCCTAGAAATTCAACAGGAGAAATGTTGTTTATCGGCAGTTATGATTGGGATGGTTCTCTATTATATATGACCACTGATGAGAAGGTACACTTTTGTAATCGCGATGATTCAACAAGTTTATTTATATGGGACTCTCTTTCATCTATGTTAATCAGTGAACTGAAACGGATTTATAATATTTTCGATTCTTCTGGTATTCAAATTGATGACACGCAAGCCACCACACCTATTTAATGAGCACTTGATGTTGCGATGAACAACTAACAGAAGAACAACAGTATGGGAAACGGCAATCTTTGGCGAGTTACATATTCCTACAACACAACCTCGGAGGTCTTCTTGAAAAAGTCCGTGGTGAGAAGTCATACGGATATGACTACATCACCAAGATTGGCTACGATAAGTTCGAGCAACGTACCTATCTGAAGTACTGCAACGGAGCGGAGACTTTCTACTCCTATGACCCACAGCATCGCCGACTAGAGAACCTTGTGGTCAATGCCAAGGCAGGCACCATTATGGACAATGCCTACAGCTATGATGCCGTGAGCAACGTACTAAGCGTAAAGAACAATGCGCCACTTCCACAGAGTGGCAAGGCTGGCGGACAAATGAGTCATAGTTATACTTATGACCCATTGTATCGTTTGTCAAGCGCAACGAATAGCATAGGGGGATACCCCCGTTTTTACCGCAAATGTCAAGAGGCGATTGACTCGCTTGACAGCTATCTCACACCCTTCGCCCGCCAAAAACGTTTAGGACACTATTGGTCCTTGACTATATTTCAAGAGATCTAAATGTGGATAGAGAAAGCATTGCCGTTTCAAGCGTTATTTACGATCTAGACTCCTTCTTCTATATCCCTGTGGCTGAAAACCAGGAACAAAAGGAAATGCTGATAAAAAGGCAAAACTTCTCCCGAGGTGATTTTCATTCAGATATCCTTGATAGTAACTTCAGAAAGTTGTCAAGCAGTAGTAAGTACTGCCTTTTCTTCTCTTACCTTATGGATGGAGTACTTCTAGCAGAGATCTACAAGCTTCAGAGATTTACAAAGCATATTAATTACTCTTTTATTGTGGCGACGAACCTGCGTGAGTATGACTATATGTTGATCATTAGCAAGGAATACAAAGTAGTTAAATCACACAAGATTGAATATTGAGTCGAGTTGAGTACGCTTAAACAAGACACAATAGTCCATTTTTCAATAGTGTCCTAAACGTTTTTGGAGGACGATGGGTGTAAGATAGCTGTCAAAGAGGAGACTATTGACTTTTGCAATAGTCTCAAGAGAGGAATAGAGAGGTGGTTGACCTCATCGTATCTAATGCGTCAGCCCTGTATTTACCTCCTATTCGTGAATTATCGGTACTTTTGTGGCGTTGTACGGTCTAGAGGCACATAGTCAGCGGTTGCCAATCTAGATGCTTAAGGCTAATCTATGCGATATCGTCTACTATTATATATACTACTGATCTGTGGCGGCGGAGGTCTATGGAGCTTCGCGGCGGCACAAGATGTCGCCATCACGACTGAGCTGACGCCCTCGACGATTCAGATCGGAGAGTATGCACAGATCAAGATGACTATCCGCACGAATGACCTCGACAACACGCTCCTCGTGATACCCCAAGAGCGGCAGATGGGGCAGGCGGAGATGATTGCCTTTGAGGTGACCGACACGATACCGCTCCAGGGTACAGAGGTGCAGCTGAATGCGCTGATGACCATCACTTCGTTTGCCGAGGGAATGGCCGAGCTACCCGCTTTTGGCGTGACGGTGGGCGGGGAGAGCTACTTCTCCAAGCCACTCTACCTCAAGGTGACGATGCCCGAGGTGGACACGACGCAACCGCTCAAGTACAACCCAATCAAAGCTCCTGTTTCGGTCTCGCTACACTGGTGGGAGTATATCCTCCTCGTCCTCATGAACCCCATTACGTGGGTGGTGCTGGGCATCGTCGTAGTGGTACTCCTCATCTTGTGGTACCGACACTACAAGCGCACACGACCCGAGCCCGAGGTGGTCGTGGTACCGCTGACCGCTTTAGAGACTTTCGACCAAAGGCTCGCCACACTGCGTGCGCTACCCTTTGACCAGCAAGAGGAGCAGATAGCTTACTACGATGGCTTGATCACCGCCTTGCGAAGCTATCTGACCGAAGGCTTAGGCTTGGAGATAGACGAATTGACCGCTCGCGAACTAGCCCAGCTACTCCAAAAGGCTCCCTACGGAGTGCCTCAGAGTGCACTAGCGCAGTGGGTGATCCACTCAGAGTGGGTACGCTTTGCCGACACCTGGGCGGAGCCTGCGTGGCAAGCCGAAGACGCAACGACCATCTACGAGGTGGTGCATCAACTAGCTAGCAGAAAGGAGGGTAAGTCGCTATGATATGGGTTCATCCTGAGTGGTTCTGGGCGCTCCTACTCTTACCGCTGCTGGTGCTGCTCTACATGCGCTACAACAAGCGTCACCAAGCAAAGCTTTCGCTCTCGGCATACCGTCTTTTGCCTAAGAGGAGCGGATGGCGGAGCTATCTGCGGGCTTTGCCTTTTGCCTTAGAGCTACTGGCACTGGCGGCGATGATCTTAGCTCTGGCTCGCCCGCAAGACTCCAATCACTGGGAGGAGCGATCGATACAAGGCATCGACCTCGTCCTCGCTATAGACCTCAGTGGCAGTATGCAGGCACTGGACTTAAAGCCGAACCGCTTTGAGGCAGCGCGTGATGTGGCGAGCGAGATGATCGCTGCACGTCCGAATGACAACATAGGTCTCGTGGTCTTTGCGGGGGAGAGCTTTACGCTCTGTCCGCTGACGGTGGACCACAACGTGATCCAGCAGATGCTCGAGACCACCGAGATAGGACAACTGGAGGACGGCACCGCCATAGGACTAGGGCTAGCAACGGCGATCAATACGCTCCGCGGGAGCGACAACAAGAGCAAAGTGATCATCCTCCTGACCGATGGGTCAAACAATGCGGGCGACATAACCCCCTCGATGGCCGCTGAGCTGGCACAGCAGTACGGCATACGCATCTACACGGTGGCAGCGGGAACCAATGGGGTCGCAAAGTTCCCCGTGCAGACAGCCTTCGGCACCGAATATGTGGAGGCCGATGTGCAGATTGACGAAGGCACGCTACGACACATCGCCCAGCAGACGGGCGGCAAGTACTATCGTGCGACCGACGAGACGAAGCTGCACGAGATCTACAAGGAGATCGACTCACTCGAGAAGTCTCGTCTCACCTCTCGCTCGGTGAGTGCCTACGAAGAGCGCTACATGCTCTTTGCCTTGCTCGCCATCGTGCTACTTGGTGCCGCCTTCTTATTACGAACCACCTTGCTGCGAGCTAACCCATGATACAGTTTGCCTATCCCCTCCTGCTGTGGCTCCTGCTACTCGTACCGCTCCTGCTACTCGTTATGATCGTCGGTCAGAGACGACGACGTAAGCAGCAGCTGCGCTTTGCCACGCCTCAGATGCTACGGCAGATCATGCCCGACCGCTCTGCCAAGCGGGACTGGTGGCGCGCTTCGCTCAAGCTCATCGCCATCGCTCTGCTCATCGTGGCACTGGCTCGTCCGCAACTCTACACCCATGCGCCCGTCTCGTCACAGCAGACGATCGGTGTCGACCTAGCCTTCTGCATAGACGTCTCCAACTCGATGGCGGCACGTGACGTCAAGCCCGACCGTATCGGCTTTGCCAAGCAGATTGTGACCCATACGATGCAGGAGTTGGCAGGATCACGAGTAGCTATGGTCGTCTTCGCTGGAGGCGCTTACATACGTCTACCTCTGACGCCCGACTTGCCGACGGCTCGCACCTTCCTCGCAGACATACAGCCTGGCATGGTCTCCAACCAAGGCACCAATCTAGGACAAGCACTCGAGCGCTCCGCACAGGCACTCGCAGCGCCCTCACGAGCCGGCAAAGCGGTCATCATCCTGACCGATGGCGAGGATCACGAGGGCGGACTAGAAGAGGGCATCGAGCGACTCAAGAAGCAGGGAATCAAGGCTTACGTCGTAACCATCGGACTCCCCGAGGGTGCCAACATTCCTATTGGAGAAACGCTCCTCACCGACTCGCTCGGCGTGCCGGTACTCTCGAAGCCTAACCCTGAGATCACGGCAGAGATAGCCAACGCTACGGGCGGACAGAGCTTCGTCGGCAGCAGTCCCCGTGCCATTAGCAACCAGCTGGTTAACCAGCTCCGCACATTGCCCCAAGCCAACCTGAGTGGCGAGGGTGAGCAGATCGAGGAGCTCTATGCGCTCCCCACGCTAGCTGCACTCCTCTTGCTCCTGCTCGCCAATGGGATCATGCGCCGCAAGAGTCGCCTGTTTAGTCGTATTCAAATCTTTGGTCATCATGATGCGTAAGCTTCTATATATTGTCTTACTCTTGCTCTCTAGCCTGACGCTCATCGGGCAGACCGTACGTCTAGACGCACGGCGGGGCAACAAGAGCTACAATCGGAGCAACTACTCGTCAGCACGCGCCGCTTATCTCTCGTCCGTGGCTCGTGACTCGACCTACGCTCCCGCCCGACTCGGTCTAGGGGACGCCCTCTACATGTCAGGCGACACGGTCGCTGCTGTGCAGATGTGGCAGCGTATAGCGAGCGACAGCAAGGCTGATCCACGCTTGCAAGCCTTAGCGTGGCACAACCTGGGCAACCGCTGTATGGACATGCAGCAGTATGACAAAGCGATCGAAGCTTACAAAGAGTCGCTCCGCAGAAACCCTACCGACGATGAGACGCGCTACAACTTAGCCCTGGCGATCAAGCTCAACAAGCAGCCCCCACAGCAAGGTGGTGGCGGAGGTGGTGGCGGCTCACAGTCCGATCCGTCGCAGACACCTCCCGACCAGCAGCCGCAAGAGCAGCCACAAGGTAAGGAGCCGGACCTCGACAAGTCTCAGGCTGACCGGATCCTCGATGCGCTTCGCCAGCAAGAGCAACACACACGCCAGCGCATCAACCAGCGCCAGCCACAGCAAAGGAATCAGAACAAGAAGAACTGGTAATGCTACGCCTACGCACTTCGATACAACGCACCCTCCTGACACTCATCTGTCTCTGTGCCGTCGCCTTCGCAGGCTTAGCACAGCTCACGGTGATCGTACCCCAGCAGGTTGCCGAGGGAGAGACCTTCCAGTTAGTTTATCGTGCTGCGGGAGCGCACGAGCTAGGTGCTTTCACCGCTCCTCAGATTGCCTCTGGGCTGAAAGTGCTCTACGGACCTCAACTCAACGTACTGCACAAGATGAGCGGAGGCGTCTCAAAAGAGTACACCACCATCACCTATACGCTGCAAGCGACTAAGGCGGGCACTTACGCCATCAGTGCGGCTCAGCTACGAGTCGGGCAGAAGAGCCTCACGGCCCTATCCAGACGCATACAAGTCGCCAAGGCGCAAGGGCTATCGCAGCAGGCTATCGCCTCTGGAGAATCACTACAGGTAGCAGACCGAGACATGTATATGCGTGCCGTCGTCTCCTCGCAATCGGTCTACACACAGCAGCCCGTCCTCGTATCGCTCTACCTCTACTCACGCTATGGCAACCTCGCAGGCGTCGACCGCAAGCCGCCCGAGGTGACTGACTTCGTCACCAAAGAGATCCCGCTACAGCACACCAGCCTCACCACAGAGCGCGTCGGTGGCAGGCTCATGTACAAGGCACTCATCTGGCAGATCCTCGCCTACCCACAGCGTAGTGGCGAGCTAGTCATCCCCTCCTTTGAGTATGACTTTCAGGTATCTGTAAATCGGAAGGTGGATAACGAGGAGGATCTCTTTGCCAATAAAGCTATCGCAACGGCTCATAAGAAGTTGCACTCGCAGCCCTTGAAGTTGACCGTACGACCACTCCCCGAGGGAGCTCCCGAAGGGTTCGATCAGTTGGTCGGCTCCTTCCAGGTCAAGGGTACCCTCTCCGCACCCGACCCAACCTACGAGACGGGTCGCGCCATGACCTATAGACTAGACATCACTGGACGGGGCAATGTCTCCCTACTCTTAGCTCCAGAGCTAGGCTTGTCCGACAAATTTGAAGTGTATGAGCCGCAGCTCATCCGTGACGACCAAAAGGTGCAAAATGGCAATACCGAGGTGCATCGCATCTACGAATATACCATCATACCGCACGCCACAGGACAGCAGACGGTGCCTGCCGTCAGCCTCCCCTACTTCGACCCCGCTACAAATAGCTACCGCACCGCCACGACAGCACCTATCCGTATAGAGGTAGCGCAAGGCTCTAACGATGTGCCACAAGTGGGCAAAGCAGGAGAGGCAAGCAGCTCACAGCGATATACGCCCTACCCTTACGACGCGCCTGCTCCGACCATCGTGTGGCATCCCTGGAGTCGTGCCGGATGGGCTTACTGGCTCCTCTACGTGCTCCTGCTTATCGGTGGCGGAGTCGCTTATTGGCTCATACGTAGCGATCAACGTCTCCGTGCCGACCATGTCGCTTATCATAAGAAGCGCTCCACGCCCATGGCGGAGCAGCAGATCCAGGCGATACGTCAGCTCATCAAGGCGGGGCAGCAGTCGGAGGCTACGACCCGACTCTATGCTGCCATAACGCACTATCTACAAGATCACTACGCGCTAGCCACCTCCAGCCTCACACGGCAGCAGCTAGCGAGTGCACTCAAGCAGCAAGACGTAGCGGAGGCAGAGATCAACGCCTGGCTCTCCCTCCTCTCAGAGATCGAGCTAGCACGCTATGCACCACAGCAAGAGGGCGACAGCCTGCCCCGCTGGGTAGACCAGCTAGAGCAACTCATCTCGCAGTCATGATAGCTTCGCACCGAAGCTCGACAAAATACTAAGCCCCCCTCATCACAGACGAGGGGGGCTTCTTTTGTCTCTCAGCTGTTCGGCTAAACGGTTCCTCCCTTGGAACTGAAAAGTTCCAAGAGGGGAACATTTTTTGGAACTCGTATCTATAACAAGCTCAGCACGATACAAATGCATTCAGACGAGTAGCAAGGTGTATGGACGCACATGATCCGACGGAGCACATCGTCACTCGGGTGGCTTGCATCTAGTCAACCGTCTCAGATTGTGAATTCTAGCGAAAAGCGGTACCTTTGCTAGCAAATAAATTAGATAGACTAGCATCATGGCTAAAAAAGAGATCAAAGAACTCACACCACGTGACGAAAACTACTCACAGTGGTATCAAGATATCGTCGTAAAGGCCGGACTGGCTGAGAACTCCTCCGTGCGCGGCTGTATGGTCATCAAGCCCTACGGCTACGGCATCTGGGAGAAGATGCAGCAAGACCTTGATCGTCGATTTAAGGAGACGGGACACAGCAACGCTTACTTTCCACTCTTTATCCCTAAGAGCTACCTCAGCCGCGAGGCCGAGCATGTCGAGGGCTTTGCCAAGGAGTGTGCCGTCGTGACGCACTACAGACTGCGTACCAACGAGGCGGGCGATGGCGTAGAGGTAGACCCCAATGCGAAGCTCGAGGAGGAGCTGATCGTTCGTCCGACGAGTGAGACGATCATCTGGAGTACCTACAAGAACTGGATCCAGAGCTACCGCGACCTGCCACTACTCTGTAATCAGTGGGCTAACGTAGTGCGCTGGGAGATGCGTACGCGTCTCTTCCTTCGCACGGCTGAGTTCCTCTGGCAAGAGGGTCACACGGCACATGCTACCCAAGAGGAGGCAATCGCTGAGGCGCGCAAGATGATTGGTGTCTACGAGGACTTCGCCCGTGAGATGCTGGCACTGCCAGTCATCGTCGGGGTCAAGAGTGAGACCGAGCGCTTCGCCGGAGCTATCGATACCTACACCATCGAGGCTATGATGCAGGATGGCAAAGCTTTGCAGTCTGGTACTTCGCACTTCCTAGGACAAAACTTCGCCAAGGCGTTTGACGTTACCTTCCTCGATAAGGAAGGCAATCGTGACTACGTCTGGGCTACCTCGTGGGGCGTATCCACACGTCTCGTCGGTGCGCTCATCATGGCGCACAGCGATGACAACGGGCTGGTTCTGCCGCCACGCATTGCACCTATTCAGGTGGTCATCGTGCCGATCTACAAGAGCGAGGAGGAGCTGCAACGTATCCACGAGACAGCCGACAAGATCGTCAGCGAGCTACGTCAGCATGGCGTATCGGTTCAGATCGATGACAACGACAATAAGAAGCCCGGGTGGAAGTTTGCTGAGTATGAGATGAAGGGTGTCCCCGTACGTCTCGCTCTCGGTATGCGCGACCTGGAGCATGGCACCGTCGAGGTGGCTCGTCGTGACACGCTCACCAAGGAGACCATGCCGTTAGAGGGCATCTCCGCACATATTGAGCAGCTACTCGAGGAGATCCAGAGCAATCTCTACAACCGCTCGCTCCAGTCACTCAAGGATCGCACCTACATCTGCGACAGCTACGATGAATTCAAGGAGCGCATCGAGGATGGTGGCTTCTTCCTCTGCCACTGGGACGGCACAGCCGAGACGGAGGCACGTATCAAGGAGGAGACCAAAGCGACGATCCGCTGCATACCGCGTGACATACCCTCGGAGCCTGGTCGCTGTATGGTGACTGGTCGCCCCTCTAAGTGCAGAGTCATCATCGCTCGCTCTTACTAAGACATAAGACAATGAAAATGCGCAATTCACTGATCGCACACTCAGGCGGTGTGGATAGCACGACGCTCCTCTACGAGTATCGTGAGGAGGTGGCTTGTGCCGTGGGCTTCGACTACGGCTCCAAGCACAATGCGCGTGAGCTGGCCGCTGCCAAGGCTATCTGCCGTGAGCTAGAGATACCCTACCTGATCATCCCGCTCGCCTTCATCGAGGAGTACTTTCGCAGTGACCTCCTCCTCTCGGGTGGCGAGATGCAGCTGGGGGACTATTCTGAGGAGAATATAAGCTCGACGGTGGTACCCTTTCGCAATGGCATCATGCTGAGCGTCCTCGCGGGGTTGGCCGAGAGCCGAAACTTGCAGCAGGTGCTCATAGCCAACCACTTCGGCGACCACGCCATCTACCCAGACTGTCGTGAGAGTTTTGTCAAGCCTATGGGCGAGGCGATCACGGCTGGCACCAGCAATGGGGTCAAGTTGGTGGCGCCCTACACGACTCTCACGAAAGCTGAGATCGTAGCTCGGGGCACTCGTCTTGGAGTGCCTTACGGCAAAACGTACAGTTGCTATCAAGGGGGCGAGCGTCACTGCGGACGCTGCGGCACTTGTCGGGAGCGTCACGATGCTTTTGTCGCAAACGGACTAGAGGACCCGACGCTTTACGAGGAGTAAGTGGTGGTATGCTCGTCATCCCAGAAGCTTTCGATCAGAACAATGCCGAGCAGATGTCTGCCCTGCAGTGCCTCGAGCAGACCTCTATGAGTCTCTTCCTGACGGGTAGTGCGGGAACGGGCAAGTCCTACTTCCTGCAGCACTACTGCGAGGTGACTCACAAGAAGTTTGTCAAGCTTGCCCCGACGGGGCTCGCTGCGCTCAACATCCATGGGCAGACGATCCACAGCTTCTTCCGGCTACCGCTAGCACCGCTGACAGATCCCAACCACACCTCCGCCATCACACGCCGCTATCGTAAGGACAAGCGGGAGCTCATCCGTCAGCTCGACCTGATCATCATCGACGAGATATCGATGGTGCGATGCGACCTGCTCGATGCGATGGATCGTATCCTGCGCAGTGTGAGGCACAGCCGAGTACCCTTTGGGGGTGTGCAGCTCCTCATGGTGGGCGACCCATTTCAGCTACCGCCAGTCACGACAGCCTCCGATCAGGAGGAGATGCAGCGCGCTTACCCTGAGAGTGACGGCTTTTACTTCTTTGAGGCGCACGCCTACGCTGCACTGGCACCTATCTCCATAGTCCTACGTCGCATGTATCGCCAGAGCGATCAGCACTTCGTCTCCGCACTTGAGGAGATCCGTCTAGGACGTGTCAGCGATGACACGGTCGCCCTGCTCAATAGCCGCGTCTCCCCACAGTGGCAGGAAGAGCTACTCCAGAGCGACCAGCATGCGGTGCTACTCTTCTCTCACAGAGCCAATGTGGAGACGTACAACCAGTCTCGCTGCGCCCAGCTTGATGCCAAAGAGGTAACCTTCCGCGGCAAACTCAAGGGCAAGATCCCCGCCTCTGCGCTGCCCGTCCCCGAAGAATTTTCGCTCAAGGTGGGGACTCAGGTGATGCTCGTGAGCAACCACCCCGACGGAGCGTGGGTCAATGGCACGACGGGCGTCATCACGAAGCTCGTCGGCGGAACTATTGGCGACATCACGGAGCCTTATGCCAAGGTGAAGACGCCCGATGGCGAGACTATCATCGTCACGCCACACACCTGGTCGCAGGTGGACTACGACTACGACGAGGAGAAGGGAGAGATCGTCGAGCGACAGACTGGCTCCTACACGCAGCTACCGCTCATCGTCGCTTACTCCATCACGGTACACAAAGCGCAGGGGCAAACGTGCGACCAGATTGTGGTCGACCCAAGTCGCTTCTTCGCCCCAGGACAAGGGTACGTTGCCCTCAGTCGCTGTCGCACGCTCGAGGGTTTGACGCTCACGCAGCCGCTCAAGCCGTACAACCTACGCACTGCCCCTTCGGTACTACAGTTCTACCGAAAGATCCTTTCGCACGTCTAGCCCAAAGACTAAAGAAGCAATCCTATATTCTAAGGCTTGCTCTTGGCAAGTCTTTGTCGATCCAGACGAGCGGTGTGATCGTAAGGCAGCGACACATTGTTATCCGACTCTGAGGTGTCGTATAGAGCCGTCTCAAAAAGCTCTATCTGCTGAGTTAGCGATGGTACCAATCCCTGGATCAGCCCCTTCGTCTGATCAAAGAGATCACCCGGATATGGCTCCGTCATCCTTGCCGTACTATCTGGATTGTGATGCAGGCCCCGCTCGTCACCTTGCAGGTGATTTGCATAGATCTCCATAAATAGAGGCTTTAGCTCTGGTATCGCCTGATCAATCACACCCTTATAAGGAGCTATAACCGAGGCACTATCCTGACTCTCTAGATGCTCCGTGAGGAAGCGTACCAGATCATTTATCCCAAGCTCTAGGTGCTGATAAGCGTAGTCCTGTAAAGAGATCGTTCCTTCTGAAGCGATCTGAGAGGGCATCGCTAAGGCGATCTGACGAGAGGATATACGTAGCTCTGTCGGGGTGACCTCAACCAAACGATATGGACAGGGGTATGTGACTGTGGATCCAGTCTCTATGTCATGTATGACGCTCTGGTTGTAGCTCTTGGCTGCGATGTCCTGAGCATGAAAGTGTCCCGTGAAGACATACTGCAGACCAGCCTCGGCGAGTCGCTCTGCGATGCGATCATAATCCTGTATCAGATACTCCTTAGCCAGTAGCGACTGCCCCGGGAAGTGCTCTACGATACCATGATGCATCATCGCTATGACCTGCTTGCCCTGAGCATTGGCTTGTCGCACTTGATCCTCGATCCACTGGATGCGTTCCTCATCGAGACGGCCAGCCGTCGTGGGGTAGTTATTGGCGATATTGTCATCGTACTGACAAGCATCGATGCCGATGACGCGTAGCCCTGGGAGCGGCTCCGACACGTAGCAGAGCGCCGGTCCTCTCGAGATACTTGAGGAGGCGTCATACCCGTATGGTGCCATAATCTGAACAAACTGATCGGGAGTGACATGCTCCGTAGCAGTCGTATGATCTCCTAGGTAGATCTGAGCAAGGGGGTTGTTAATGTCATGATTCCCAGGCACGACGAGTACCTTGATACCCGCCTCTGTGAGTCGATCTAGCCGCTGCGTGAGGTAGCGATAGCTAGCCAGCTCACCATCCTTCGTGAGGTCTCCACAGATGAGGAAGAGATCAGGACGTATCTCTAGAGCTTCCTTGATTAACTGATCAAAGATCTGCACACTCTCGAGGAGCAGCTTACGATCGCTACGTAATGTCTCCTCAAAGGCAGGGCCCTCCTGAACGACTAGCTCAGGAGCCATAATGTGTGGATCGCTACAGACGAGGAGCGTGTACTGCGACTTCACACTGAGCGGGGGACGCTCAGCCCACCCCTCTAGCGGGAGGGCTAGCAAGATGATGGCGCTAATGAGTAGCGAGGCAAGTCGTGTGAGGGATTGTGTTTTTTGCTTCATAGTCGATTACGATATATTGCGTTTCCTAGATTGTCTACGCAAAGGTATCGTCTGTCGATTGCCCCTTCGTTGTCTTTTTGCTACCAATAGGTTATCATAAGAAGATCTGAATAACAGCAGAGGACTCAATCGCCCCGATTCAGCGATTGAGTCCTCTCATTATTTATAGTTGCTAACAGCCAACAGCCAAAGGCTAAAGGCTAACAGCCAAAGGCCATCACTCAGAAGGAGATCCAGCGGACGTAAGCGAAGTCCATCAGATGAGGCAGCTCCGGCAGATAGGGGCGCAGACGCACCGCTATCTGATATTTGCCTGGCTGAGCCGACGGCACCGTCAGCTCATAGGTGCGGATCGTCCCCAAGCGTGGCATCACCTCGTGGAAGAGATCCTTGCCCACATACTGCACCTGGCCCGTCAGCTCGTTCCGCGTCGTGACAATCAGCTCGGCAACGATATCGGCATCGACTTGCCCCGCATCGATCGTCACCTTAAAGGTCGGATCGCTAGGCTGGCCGTCGTAGTTGGGCTCTCGCATGACACCCTCAAAAGTCGCCTCCTGCACGGTGATCGTATCCCACGTGGCAGCGACCTGTTGCTTCCAAGCCACGATATCACGAGCCTGCTGATAGCCCTGATGCTCTAGAAGCTCGGAGCGTACAGCCAGCTTATTGTAGAGGCGCTCGTAGTAGTCGTCCAGCATGCGACGCATCGTAAAGTGTGGCGCGATGTAGAGCATCGAGCGCTTGATATGGTCTACCCAGCGATCCGAGCAACCAGCGGGCATGTCGGCATAGTAAGCGGGTACGATCTCCTGCTCTATGAGGTGGTAGATCGTCATCGCATCGAGCTGATCCTGCAGATGCTGATCAATGTAGGTAGACTCTGCCGAGAGTGCCCAGCCGGCACCCTCCTTGTACCCTTCGTACCACCAGCCGTCCAGCACGGAGAGATTGAGGACTCCGTTCATCTCTGCCTTTTCGCCAGAAGTACCAGAGGCCTCCATGAGGCGTGTCGGGTTGTTGAGCCATACATCGACGCCCGGGATAAGCGTCTTGGCAAGTGCTATGTCGTAGTCGGGCAGGAAGATGATCTTACCGACAAACTGCGGCATGCGACTCACCTCTATGATACGCTTGATGAGCGCCTGACCACCCCCATCAGCGGGGTGCGCCTTGCCCGCAAAGATAAAGCGAACGGGACGCTCTTTGTTGTCCAGGATCTTAGCCAAAGCCTCTAGATCCTCAAAGAGCAGGTGAGCACGCTTATAAGTAGCGAAGCGTCGTGAGAAGCCTATGTAAAGGGCCCGCTCCTCTAGTTCGTCGAGCGTTGCCTTAGCCAGCTGTGGCGGAAGTCCTATCTCTCCGTGAGTCTCTATGATCGTGCTCTGTATGTGCTGTATCAGTCGTCTCTTGAGTCGCTGGCGTATCTGACGTATCTCCTCGCTCGGCACGCTCATGATCTTAGACCACATCTCCTCTTGAGACTGATGGCTTAGATAGTCTGCGCCGAAGTGACGGACGAAGAACTGCTGCCACTCAGGCGCTGCCCAGGTAGGCAAATGCACCCCATTCGTTACATAAGTGACATGGCTCTCCTCAGGGAAGAAGCCCTCCCACACGGGAGCAAACATACGCTTCGACACATCGCCATGGAGCTTGCTCACACCATTGGCTTCCTGTGAAGTATGTAGTGCTAGGACGCTCATAGAGAACTTACCGCCGCTCCCGTGGCTATCCTTACCCAGCTGGATAAACTCATCACGAGAGATACCCAGACGACTATAGAAGGGTGTAAAGTAACGATCGATCAAAGCATCCTCAAAGTAGTCATGCCCTGCTGGCACAGGCGTATGCACCGTATAGAGCGAAGAGGCGCGTACCACCTCCAGTGCTACATCAAAGGGCAAGCCCCTATCCTCCACCAGATTGACCAGTCGCTCCACGTTCATAAAGGCCGCATGCCCCTCGTTCATGTGATACACATCGCACGTGATGCCGAGCTGCTTGAGGAGCATCGTACCACCGATGCCTAGAAGGTACTCCTGACGGAGTCGATTCTCCCAGTCGCCACCATAGAGGCTGTGGGTGATGCTTTTGGCCAAATCGCCATTCTCAGGCACATCGGTGTCCAGCAGATAGAGCGACACGCGACCTACCGGCACGCGCCACACCTGACAAACGACAGGCAGTGAAGCCATCTCTAGATGTAGCGTCAGTCGCTCGCCATGCTCGTTGAGGACTGGCTCGAGGGGCAGGTTGTGAAAGTTTTGCGGCACATAGTGCGCCACCTGATTGCCACTCGGGTCAAGACTCTGCGTGAAGTAGCCGTAGCGGTAGAGAAGGCCTACGGCGGTGAGCCGGACGTTGCTGTCGCTCGCCTCCTTGACATAGTCCCCCGCGAGGATGCCTAGACCACCCGAGTAGATGTGGAGCGTGTTGCTAATGCCGTACTCCATGCAGAAGTAAGCGACCGAGGGACGCGTCTCATCGGGACGCTCCTGCAGATAAGCCTGCAACTCATCGTACAGCACCTGTACCTCTGCGAGGAAGGCGCGATCTTGACAAAGCTCCGCGATGCGCTCAGCACCTAAGAGGTGCAGCATCCAGCGAGGATTGCCATCGGTCTGCGCCCACAGCTCGGGGTCGATAGACTGAAAGAGGCGTATCGCCCGTGGCTGCCAAGACCACCATAAGTTCATCGTCAGGTCCTTGAGCGATTGTAGCTCTGCGGGAAGGTTAGACTGGCTGTATATCTCTGTCCACTGCGGTGGATTACTCTTGTATTGTGGTATCATTTGCGTCTGTTCTATAGATCTGTCTAGCTAAAGACACTGCGAAGGTACGACTATTTCGTGCAATGGCTGTTACGTCACGCCCTCCAGAATGTTTTCACCGTTGGAAATTGCATTAGTGGGTGGAATGTACGTCGCTACAATAATTTAGAGCCTATTACATATCGAGGCGGCGCCGTGTCGGGGAAAAGTGATTTCCACGTGGATATTCCAAAATCTCCACGTGGAGAATAAAAAATTCTTCGGAGGAATGAAATGAAACTTCGGAGGAATCAAATGAAACTTCGGAAGAATCAAAACGCCCCCACGTGGAAAAAGAAAAATATCCACGTGGAGATTTGAGATTTCCCACGTGGATATTCGAGAAAGGAGGGAATCGGACGAATTTTCCCGTAAAGATATGTAAATAGAGGATAGAGATTAGGGATTAGAGGGCAGAGCGATTATGATGCGTCAGCCCTGAGAACGGGATCAACCATTTGTACATTTAGTGGGAATAGTGTAACTTGCGGGCGTAAGTACATAAGCTCGCACTAGTGCAGTGCTTTACAACGACTTGCCTTGTGGTATCACTCTCCTGCACTAGGTACAACCATCCAACAAATGCTCTGAGAATCCACAAACTACAACCTAACCACGATAATTATGAGACGTATCACCAGCCTAATTACAGCTACGTTAGTTGTCCTTATCTCTAGCCTTTGGGGCCTATCAGCTCAAGAGACTCCGCCCACCCCAAAGACGCATCCGACCATCCCCACCATACAGGCGGGAGCCAAATGGCTGGTCTACAAAGTCACCTTCGGTATATACTGTCAGACCAGTGAAAAGCCTGAACATTGGAACTACTGGAACTCTAGTACAGATCAATACGCTCTGACGAAGCTAGAGACAATAGATGATAAGACCTACTTTGTCTTAGGTGATCAAAACGACTACGGCTACAGCTACACCTATCTGAGAGAGGATCTACCTGGCGGGAAGATCTATGCACGACACAAGAGTGGCGTCAAAGGAGGGGCAAAAGGTGAAGTCCCTGAGTATGTGCTCTGGGACTATAACCTCAAGGTGGGAGATCAGGTTACCCTTCACGATATTGATGGGTCGACAGCGCGACATGACTTTACGAAAAGTCGCTATACGCTAGTCGTCTCAGCTATTGAGACTAGGCACCTGTATGATGCTGATCGCTTAGTCTATATTATGAAGGATATGACGGGCATCCCGCTACCAGCTAATGAAGTTTACTGGATAGAGGGCATCGGCTACTCCTTTGGCTTTTTATTTACGGGGATTAGGACTGAAGAGACTACCGGAGGCTATGGCTACGAGACACGCATACCCCTATGCTATACAGCACCCAATGGTGATGTGTACCACTTCCACCACTCAGGTATCTGTGAGGCTGTCAATGGCTTTACAGGCAATAAGAAGATTGAAGCGTCTAAGACTACACCTCTGGATCTGCAAATCTCTCGAAATCAGCTAGGACTGACCATACGTGTAGCTGACGGTAAGCATCACGATCTAACCATTTACCGTGCTGATGGCACGAAACTCGTGGAGGCGACTTCCTTTGTCGAGAGCTATGATCTAGCCTTGCCAATGGCATCTGGAGAGAAGATTCTCGTCGTAGTTGATGACGAGACTATTCCTTACGTCTTATAAGACTATTGACTTTTGCAACAGTTTCTTTTTACAAACGAAACGAGGGAGTACCACCACTGCTGGTGATACTCCCTCGCTGGTGAAGGTGTGTGGTCCTAGTCTTTGGCTCTAGTATTTAGCTTTAGCGCTTAGCTTTGGGCTTGATGCGGTAGAGCCGACCTCTAGGGGGGAGTGACTACTTCTTAGAGTAGTCGTAGAAGCCCTTGCCACTCTTGCGGCCGAGCTGTCCGGCACGAACCATTTTGCGGAGCAAGGGGTGTGGACGGTACTTGGGATCGGCGTACTCGTTGTTGAGCACCTCCATGATGGCTAGGCAGACGTCTAGACCGATGAAGTCGCCCAGTGCGAGCGGCCCCATGGGGTGATTAGCGCCGAGCTGCATAGCGGTATCGATCTCCTCGACGGTAGCGACGCCATCGGCATACTCACCGATAGCCTCGTTGATCATCGGGATGAGGATACGGTTGACTACAAAGCCTGGAGCCTCGCTCACTCTGACGGCTGTCTTGCCGAGCTGCTCACAGAGCGTGAGGGTCGTCTGGAGGGTCTCCTCAGAGGTGCACTGACCGCTGATGACCTCGACGAGCTTCATGACAGGTACGGGGTTGAAGAAGTGCATACCGATGACCTGCTCAGGACGCTTGGTTACGCTGGCTAGCTCGGTGATGCTGAGCGAAGAGGTGTTTGTAGCAAAGATTGCTGAGGGCTGTACGATACCATCGATCTCGCGAAGGATCTCCTTCTTGACCTCCATCTCCTCAGAGATAGCCTCGATGACGAGATCAGCCTGAGCGATGTCGGCGTAGTCGGTCGTGACGGTGATGCGTCCGATGATCTGCTTGAGATCGTCGGCGGTCATCTTGCCCTTCTCGACGAGGCGGTTGAGCCCTTTGTTCATACGTTGCATAGCACGGTCTAGCGACTCGTTGCTACGTCCTTTCATCGTGACGGCGAGACCCTTCTGCGCCATCGTCTGCACGATGCCTGCACCCATGGTGCCATTGCCTAATACGACTATTTTCATAGAGTTATTGGTTTGAAATAGAGCGTGCCACAGGAGTGCGACACGCTCTAGTAAGTTTTAGAATTGTGGTTTGCGCTTCTCTAGGAAAGCGGACATACCCTCGCGTTGCTCGGGATGTGCGAAGGCGTTGCTAAAGAGATCGTTCTCGATGGCAATGCCTGTATCTATATCACTCTGCAGCCCCCTATTGATAGCACGCTTAGAGATCGCTACGGCGTGTGGCGACTTGCTCGCTATCTCCTCAGCCAGCTCGGTCACGGTGGGCATGAGCGCGTCAGGCTCTACGACACGGTTGACCAGTCCTAGAGTGAGCGCCTCGTCTGCCTTGATGACACGTGCGGTGTAGATGAGCTCCTTGGCGGCGCCTGCCCCGATGAGACGGGGTAGACGCTGTGTGCCACTGAAGCCTGGGGGGATGCCTAGACCGACTTCGGGCTGACCAAACTTAGCCTTGTCACTGGCGATGCGTAGGTCGCACGCTAGGGATAGCTCGCAACCACCACCGAGTGCAAAGCCGTTGACCGCGGCTATGACGGGGCAGTAGAGTAGCTCTACCTTGCGAAAGACACGAGCACCACGCTCACCGAAGGCGAGTGCCTCTTGGGGCGTTAGCTCTGCCATCTCGGCTATGTCAGCCCCCGCAACGAAGGAGCGTCCGGCTCCTGTGATGACGAGGACGCGCACGGTGCGCTCCTGAGCTATCTGATCGATGACGATCTCTAGCTCACTGAGTACCTGCGTAGAGAGTGCGTTGAGTGCTTCGGGGCGATCGATCGTTAGGGTACCGATCTGCCCATTGGCACTGACACTATAATGTATGGTCTGGAAGTCTGTCATGACAGTGTGGAGTGTTTACTTCTTATTAGCTTGAAGCGTCTTGAGACGCTCCGTGAGGACGGGCAGCACCTTGTGCAGGTCACCTACGATACCGAGGTCGGCTACCTGGAAGATGGGAGCAAACTTGTCCTTGTTGATGGCAATGATATACTCCGACTCCTCCATACCAGCGAGGTGCTGGATGGCTCCTGAGATACCGCATGCGAAGTAGATGTCAGGACGTACGGTCTTACCGGTCTGTCCGACCTGTCTCTCATGCCCGATGATACCTGCATCGACCATAGCACGTGAGGAGGATACCTCAGCCTTGATGACCTGTGCTAGAGCCTTGAGCTTGTCAAAGCCACCATCGGTACCTACACCACGTCCGCCAGATACGAGTACGCTAGCCTCGGTGATGTCGACCATGTTCTTGGTCTCGTGCTTCTTGCTGACGAGGCGTACCTTAAAGCGACGCTCGTCAAAGGGTACCTTGACCTCCTCGACCTCGCCGGTGCGTGTCTTATCGTCGGCCTTACGACGCATGACGCCTGGGCGTACGGTAGACATCTGAGGTCTATTCTGATCGCAGACGATGGTCGCCATGAGGTTACCACCGAAGGCGGGACGGGTCATCATGAGGTTGCGGTCTTCGCCGATCTCAAGTGACGTACAGTCTGCCGTGAGACCTGTGCGTAGACGAGCAGAGAGACGTGGAGCTAGATCACGCCCGATGGTGGTAGCACCAAAGAGGACGATCTCAGGCTTGTAGACGGTGATGAGGTGATAGACAGCCTGTGCGTACTGCTCAGTGAGATAATCTTTGAGATTGGGATCATCAACGACTAGTACACGATCAGCACCTGCATGGATGAGCTGATCGGCTAGTCCCTTGACCTGATAGCCACATAGGATGGCAGTGACCTGCTCGTTGATCTGATCGGCTAGCTCACGTGCCTTGCCGATGAGCTCAAAGGCTACATTCTGGATGACGCCTTCGCGTTGCTCAGCGAAGACTAGAATTCCTTTATACTGTGTCTTATCCATATCAGATGATGAATTTCTCTTTAAGTTTCTCGATAATCAAATCAGCAGCCTCCTCAGGTGTGAGCTCCTCGTAGAGTGTGCCCATAGCCTTGGCACCCTTGGTAAAGGACTTCTTGACACGCGTGGGAGAGCCCTTGAGTCCTAGACGCTCCTCCTCGACGGGGAAGCTGTCAGCCGTCAGCGTGGTGATCTCCTTGTCGAAGGCGGTCATGATGCTGCTGACGTTCATATAGCGAGGCTCGTAAGCAGATGCTAGGAAGGTGAGCATACAGGGAGTCTCGACCTCTAGGGTCTCGTGTCCCTCCTCGACATTGCGCATGACGGTCAGTGTCTTCTTACCATCATAGTCTACATGCTCTACGTAGGTGATCTGAGGCAGGTCTAGCTGCTCAGCGATCTGAGGACCTACCTGTGCTGTATCTCCATCGATAGCCTGACGTCCTGCGAGGATGATATCGTAGTCAAGCGTCTTGAGTGCATGAGAGATGGTATAGCTGGTGGCGAGGGTATCGGCACCTCCGAAGCGACGATCTGAAATGAGGTAGCCCTTGTCACAACCCATAGCAAATGCCTCACGGATGATAGCGGTAGCCTGGGGAGGTCCCATAGTGATCACGCTGACCTCAGCGCCATACTGATCCTTGAGGAGCAGAGCCTGCTCGAGTGCCCCCTTATCGTCGGGGTTCATAATGCTGGGTACGCCATCACGGATCAGAGTGCCCTTGACGGGGTCGAGCTTGATCTCAGTGGTATCGGGTACCTGCTTGATACATACTATAATCTTCATATGTCTAATAAGTGTCCTAAGGGGTCATTACTTGAGTAGGTGCGCTGCGATAACCATACGCTGTACCTCGCTGGTACCCTCGTAGATCTCGGTAATCTTAGCATCACGCATCATGCGCTCTACAGGATACTCACGGGTGTAGCCGTAGCCACCGTGGAACTGTACAGCCTTTGTCGTCATATCCATAGCGGTCTCAGCGCAGAAGAGCTTAGCCTCGGCTGCCTCTAGGTTGTAAGAGAGACCATTGTCCTTGCACCACGCTGCACGACGTACGAGCAGGCTAGCGCAGTCGATACGCGTCTGCAGGTCTGCTAGCTGGAACTGAGTGTTCTGGAACTTAGCGATGCTGCGACCAAACTGCTTGCGCTCCTTGGTGTACTTGACAGTCTCGTCCATAGCACCACGAGCGATGCCGAGAGCCTGAGCTGCGATACCGATACGTCCGCCATCGAGGGTGTGCATAGCAACCTTGAAGCCACCGCCCACCTTACCTAGTAGACGATCCTTGGGGATGCGGCAGTTCTCCATAATCAGCTCGCACGTAGCAGAGCCACGGATACCGAGCTTGAGCTCATGCTTACCGACAGAAAAACCGGGGTCGTCCTTCTCAACGATAAAGGCAGAGATACCCTTGTTGCCCTTGCTCTTGTCCGTCATGGCAAAGATGATATAGACGTGAGCGTACTCAGCATTGGTGATAAAGATCTTATTACCATTGAGTATGTAGCACTCCTCCTCCTCGACAGCAAAGGTCTGCTGTGCGGAAGCGTCTGTACCAGCATTGGGCTCCGTGAGACCAAAGGCACCGATCCACTCGCCTGAAGCTAGCTTAGGGAGGTAGTGCTGCTTCTGCTCCTCCGTACCAAAGCTCATGATAGGATCACAGCATAGTGATGTGTGAGCAGAGACGACAACGCCTGTGGTAGCACAGACACGGCTGAGCTCCTCGACAGCCATCGTGTAGATCTGTACGGTAGAGCCTGCGCCTCCGTACTCCTTGGGAATGGGGATACCCATGATGCCCAGCTTGCTCATCTTCTGAACAGTCTCAATGGGGAAGCGCTCCTGCTCATCGATCTCTGCAGCGAGAGGCTTAACCTCTTTCTCTGCAAACTCTCTGATCATTTGCAAGAATAGCTCCTCTTGTGGGGTCTTACTAAAGTCCATAGTTTGAAATATGATTGTCTATAATAGTGTGTTATTGCTTGATAAGGCCTGTCGCCCGAAGGCGGCAGGCTCTAAGGGTAGTGTCGTAAGACTACTGACGCATGGGCTTGACATCGTCCACGTAGTGTAGCGTAGCCTCGGTGGCTGCCTCTATCTCCTCACGTGTGACGCCGTCACGGATCTCTGTGACGTAGAGTCCCTGACCCTTGCGTACCTCGATGACGCATAGCTCGGTGATGATGAGGTCTACCTGACCAGCTGCTGTGAGCGGCAGAGTACACTTCTTGAGGATCTTAGCCTTGCCCTTTGCGGTGTGGGTCATAGCAAGGATCACCTTGCGTGTACCTACGAGCAGATCCATAGCACCACCCATACCGGGGGCGAGCTTGCCAGGGATAATCCAGTTAGCTAGGTCACCAGCCTCATCGACCTGTAGTGCGCCGAGGATGCTGACATCCACGTGACCTCCACGGATGATACCGAAGGAGGTAGCACTGTCGAAGGTGGCAGCCTCTGGCACAGCAGTGATAGCACCACCACCAGCATTGATCCAAAGGGGATCCTCCTGGCCTGGAGCAGGAGCACCACCCATACCGATCATACCATTCTCAGACTGTAGCATCACATGTACGTCTGGCTTGAGATAGTTGGGTACCATCGTGGGTAGACCGATGCCGAGGTTGACGACATCGCCATCCTTTAGTTCTAGGGCTACGCGCTTGGCGATAACCTCTCTGACTTGATTCTTGTCTAGTTCCATATCGTATTATACCTTGATTTGTATTACTTCTTAGTTTGTGGAGCCGAGGGGGCTTTACTTACCCGCAGCCTCTTTGCGGCGCACGATCTCCTGACAGATGAACGAAGCCACATCGTCGGCAAAGGTGTTGGCACCAAAACCGGCGTCAAAGCCTAGCTCCTTGGCCAGCTCGTGCGAGATACGTGGACCGCCACAGATGACGATCATCTTGTCGCGTAGGCCCTCTGCCTCGATGAGCTCAATGAACTCGGTCATGTTCTTGATGTGTACATCCTTCTGTGTGACCGTCTGGGAGATGAGCAGGGCATCGGCATTCATCTCGATACCCTTGGCGATGAGCTCTTCGTTGGGCACCTGGCTACCGAGGTTGTAAGCATCGATCATGTCGTAGCGCTCTAGGCCGTAGTGACCTGCGAAGCCCTTCATATTCATGATCGCATCGATACCTACCGTGTGCGCATCGGTTCCCGTGCTAGCTCCTAGTACCACCAGCTTGCGCCCGATGTGGGTGCGGATGTACTCGTCGGTCTCCTCCATGCTCCAGGTGGTCGACTCGACCTTGGGTACGTAAATGTTGGAGTAGTCAACCGTATGGGTGCAACTACCATAACAATTGAAGAAGGTAAAGCCCTTGGTGAGCTCCTCTGAGAAGACAACCATCGGGTTTTGTAGTCCCATCTCCTTGAGTAGGAGCTTAGCGGCCTCCTCGGCCTCAGCCCCTTTAGGTACAGGCAGCGTGAAGCTCAGCTGTACCTTACCATCGTTCATGGTGTCGCCGTAAGGCTTTACTTGCGAAAGGTCGAGGGTACGGTCAAAGTCCTTCGCCTCCATTGAATATAGTCCTCCACTCATAGCTTGCCTTGTATCTTACGGTTCTTCATTAGTTCCAGTGTTGGGTTGTAGTAGCGCTCGCTCTTTGGCTTGACGCCGTCCAACCCACGTCCTCCATCGAGAGGACGCTTGATATCTGCAAAGATACCCTTAGAGAGCGCGGTAAAGAGTCCCTCGCCCTTGATCTCCTCGAGGAGGTCCAGCGTCTTGTCTAGCACCTCACGAGCACGGCTCTGGATGATACCACCCTCCTTAAACTCAACCTCGTCGCCGATGGAGCGCATATTGTTGAAGATGTAGCGCGCATTCTCGATCGAGAGGAAGCGGTCGCTCATAAAAGGCGTGTGGATAGCCTCCGTCGGCATACCGAGGAGCTGTAGTCCCTGATGCGTCCAGATACCTATTATATTAAAGAGTGCATCCTGTATGTGACCACGGAAGATGTTTCCGGTCATAAACTTCGTAGGAGGCATATACTTGAGTGGAGCCTTGGGGAAGATCTCACGCGTCATCTGAGCCTGCGCCAGCTCGAAGAGGAAGCCGTTTTCGGTCATCGGATCCATCTCGAAGGCGTGTCCTAGACCCATCTGCTCCTCAGGAAGGGCAGCTCGTAAGGCAAACTGCTCATTGATGAAGTCAGACGCTAGCACCGTGTGCGCCTGCTCAATAGCGTCAGCCGTCGTGAGGTAGTTGTCCTCACCCGTATTGATGATGACGCCGGCAAAACCATTGATCACACGACTCGTGTACTGGTCGATGATCGTGCGCTGCATATTGATATCGCGGAAGAGGATACCGTAGAGGGCATCGTTGAGCATGACGTCTAGTCCCTCGAAAGCGCCCATGATAGCGATCTCTGGCATACAGAGACCCGAGCAGTAGTTACAGAGACGTACGTACTTGCCACGCTCCTCGCCAACCTCGTCCAGCGCCTTACGCATGATGCGGAAGTTCTCCTGTGTCGCATAGGTACCACCGAAGCCCTCGGTCGTAGCACCGTAGGGTACGTAGTCGATCAAGCTCTGTCCCGTAGTACGGATCACAGCGATAATGTCGGCACCCTGTCGTGCTGCAGCCTGCGCCTGGATCACATCCTCGTAGATGTTACCCGTAGCGACGATCACATAGAGGTAAGGCTTAGGACCCTCACCGATCGTGTTGAGGTAGTTCTCACGGCGCTCTCTATGCTCGACAATGCGCTGCATACCCTTGAGGATGTAAGGCTCTAGTACGTCAGCTATTTCCTCAGGCTTGCGCGCTGGATAGTGTGTTAAGTTGATCTCGTTACGAGCCACCCCCTCAGCGATCTGCTGTGGATCCATGCCCGTAGCCAGCATTGCGTTGGCAAGGTAAAAGAAGACTCCGTCTGAGAGAGCCTCCTGCTCCTTGAGATGTGTCACGACGACGTTGGGCAGAGGCACATCGTGCTCGTCTACTCCGTCAATCCCGACGAAGCGACAGAGCGTGCGCTCGACCGTCACAGTCGTATAGCGGTCAACAAAGCTCTGCACCTCCTCGGCGATAGTGCCGGCGGCGCTGCGTGCTTTGTCCACTTTGGCAAAGTCTATACCTACTTTACTTGTCTTCATTCTTTGTTGCTAAGTTCTTTTCGCATAAATCTAATAGCTCCCTGTCCATGCCTAGTATCTCTGCTATGCGCAGAGCCTCGTGAGGCGCATCGGTCTGGGTATCCTCTATGAGAGAGTAGTCGATACAACGATTGAGCTGGTTGATCTCGAGTGGCTTGCGTAGACGCTCCTCCACGAAGCCGCGTACTCTCCATCTGTGGCATCGCCCCAAGATGCCGCTGTAATGTGTCGTGATGATAGCTCGCACAGCATACTGAGCGAAGAGCTGTACGAGGGCACTCACCAGAGCGTGTCCCTCCTCGGGATTGGTCGTGCGGGCTGGCTCATCAATGAGTGCTAAGACCTGCTTACCCTCCTTGACCGACTCAATGATTCGGTTGAGGCGTAGCATCTCGGCACCATAGGAAGAGAGCCCCGACTTGATGTCTTGATCGTCTCCAATGGAGAAGATCACCTCATCGACTGGTACCAGCTGAGCCTCTTGTGCCGTCACATAGCAGCCAAACTGCATGAGACACTGCGCCAATCCTATCGAAGCGAGCAGGACGCTCTTGCCTGCCATGTTAGCTCCTGTGATGAGCGTAGGCTGATCGGTGTAGGAGATCGTCACTGGCTGGAACTTATCCTGTCTCTCAGCTAGATGGTGAGCCACCTCAGGGTGTATCAGATCTGTCAGCCTGCTCTCGCCAGAGCGTATAGGCTTAGGACGACAGCAGCCATGTGCCAAAGCCCACTGAGCAATGGCGTGGAGCTTGTCTATCTGTGCCAAAGCCTCTAAAGCCTCCTCTATCTGGTCCGCGTAAGGGTGCAAAGCCTCGGTGAGCCGCTTCCGTACGCGATCCTCTTCGATAGCGCATTGGACGGCTAGCTCGTCTCGCTCGGTCTCCTCAGAGGTGCGCTCCATCTGCTTGCGTAGCGAACGCAGTACAGCACTATAACTGTCGCTAATGTAGAAGCTCGGGAGTCGCTCCCCGTCGATGTCTAGTATATCCACGACCTCAGTGAGTGTGTGGCACTGTAGGATCTCTAGATGATACTGCTCGGCGAGGCGACGCACCTTCTCCTCGATGAGTGCGAGTCGCTTGATCTCAAAGAGGTCGATGTCGCTACAGATGACCTGTGGCTGTCTGATCGTCTCGATAGAGCCCGAGACATTCATCAGTTCGCAGAGATGTATCGCCACCTCTTGCATGCCTTTCTGCCGCTCTTGGTCAGAGAGGTAGCCTATGTAGCGGGCCACCTCATCCAGTCGCTGCTCGATAGTCTCCACATTGCTACTCCAGGGCGTAGCCAGCATAGCCATACGTCCTGGAGAAGAGTTGAAGTGCATCTCCTCCACGACATAGCGCAGTCCGCTTATTTGGTCTATACAACTACGTAGGTCTTTCATAGCCTTCTGACATCATATACAGGTACCGCCAGAGCTTCGGATAGACGCTCACACATGCGCTCACTATCTAGCCGATAGCCTGAAGGGGCTAGCGGGTTGAAGGTGACCGCCATAAGCTTACTACTATATAGAGTCTTTATCTCCCTGCCAGTAGCTAGATAACTCTGTACAGCTTGTCCCGATGCAAAGATACGAGTAAAGTCTTTGACCACAAGCTGCCGGTGCCGCTTGATGAGCCGCAACTGATTCAGCAGTTTGTCGCTGACCACGCCTGGTACGTAGAGCATATCGCCCTCGGCCAGCCAAGTCGTGTCACGCCACATGTCGGGGGTAAGCGCCGAGGCAAAGCCTGGATCTACGATAGCCCCCTCAGTTGTTAGGAGACGCACTCCCTTGTCCACCTCTGCAAGCTGCTCCGCAAGCTTTCTGTCCGCCAACTGTGGCAGACGTATCAAGCGCATCAGCTCACGCATTCGCTTGATCAACTGCTCGGGCTGAGCCGAGTAAGCACTGCCCGTGGCAAGCACCATCCCCTCGGCTACCGAGGGAGATGCTAGCGAGAGACGTGAGAGCGCTCCGTCGATGAGTGTCAGATCAACCCCCTCCTGACTCATCCTGGCGACTACACGACGCAGACCACCCGTCGAGGGGGGACCCGCTATGAGTGTCTTGCCGATGCCTCGTGCTCGGGCATAGATAAGTCGCCCGATCGAGGAGGAGTAGATGCGATCAATGTCAAAAATCTCGGCCGGTAGGAGCTTCTTGCGAAAGAAGTTTTCCGCCGTCACAAAGCGCATCCCGTTGTGCAGGGTTATCTCTGGCTTGTCCGTCTGTGTCACCTGATCACGTAGCTCTCCATCGATGCCGATCGACGTCAGCGCCAGCTGCAGCTCTGGGTGACGCTCTCGTAGCGCACCGAGGATGTAGTTAAGACTTTCCGTCTTACCCACATTCTTGGCAGTCCCTACGATAGCGAGACTCTTGAGTTGAGCTATGTTTGCGATGAATGGCATCAGTCGATAGTTTGATCTAATAGGAGAGCTACGTAATCAAATGTGTGAGGCGTTTATCCCTTGTGAGCTTCGCGCCACTTACGGCTACGCTCCTTGCGGTCTAGATGCTCAGGAGCCATAGCTAGGCGATCACCCGTGAGTAGTCCGTAGACCCCCTCGTGGCGTGCCTTCTTACAGTCAGGGCACTGACAGGGCTCCTCCTTGTAGTCGCTAGGCTCTGTGTAGGTCGTGATGACGCCCTCATAGTTGCGTAGCACCACACGGTGAGGCGACTGAGAGATCACATAGTTTGGCATGACAGGCGTCTTGCCTCCACCACCTGGAGCATCTACGACGAAGGTAGGCACAGCATAGCCCGACGTATGTCCACGTAGAGCCTCGATGATCTCGATACCCTTGGAGACAGGCGTGCGGAAGTGTGAGATACCCTGCGAGAGGTCACATACATATATATAGTATGGACGTACGCGCATCTTGACCAACTCATGGACGAGGTGCTTCATGATCGAGGGGCAGTCGTTGATGCCACGTAGTAGCACCGACTGATTACCTAGAGGTATACCAGCATTAGCCATGCGCTCGCAAGCCTCACGGCTCTCGCGAGTCACCTCGTTGGGGTGGTTAAAGTGCGTATTGAGCCATATCGGGTGATACTTGCTCAGCATCTGTACCAGCTCAGGCGTGATACGCTGTGGGCATACGACAGGAGTGCGGGATCCGATACGGATGATCTCTACATGAGGTATAGCACGCAGGCGCTGTATGATATACTCCAGCATCTGGTCGCTAACCATGAGAGCGTCACCTCCTGAGAGGAGCACGTCGCGTACCTCAGGCGTCTGCTCGATGTACTCGATACACTTCTCGATGCGCTCCTTAGGAGAGGCAGCATCCTTCTGTCCGGCAAAGCGACGACGCGTGCAGTGGCGACAGTACATAGAGCACATATCGGTAATCAGGAAGAGCACACGATCAGGATAGCGGTGTGTCAGTCCTGGTACGGGTGAGTCCTCATCCTCACTCAGAGGGTCAAGCTGATCCTCTGGGCTTACGTGTAGCTCATTGATCGTGGGGATCGACTGCTTACGTACAGGATCGTTAGGGTCATTGGGGTCAATCAAGCTTAGGTAGTAAGGCGTGATAGCCATGCGGATCGTCTTGAGCGACTCACGTACACCCTCCTCCTCTTCGGGAGTTAGGTTGATATACTTCTTGAGCTGGTCAAGTGTCTCGATGCGGTTACGCACCTGCCAGTGCCAATCATTCCAATCAGCGTCAGAGACTTCAGGAAAAAATTCCTTTCTTCTGCTTTCGTTCATTGTGTGTGTGATTGATAGGGGATTGAATTTCGACTTGTAAAGAGTAAGAGATTAGAGCGTCTTGGATACGCTCTAATCTCTTATCCATTTACTTAAGCATATAGCTCAGTGAAGATCTTGCGTAGAGCCTCACACTCACGGAGCTCCTGCAGTGTGATCTCTGCGTGACCCTTGGTGTAACCATTACCTACGATCATCGTCACATCCTTACCGACACCCTCAGCACCGAGAGCAGCCTTGGTAAAGCTCGTAGCCATAGAGAAGAAGTAGACGACACCATCATCCTTCGTGCAGAGGATGCTGGTCATCTCTGTGTCGGTGATGTTGACATTGTTGATCGTGACATCACACATCTTGCCGTCTGTGAGCTTTTCGATCTCCTCCATGACAGGTACAGGCTGTGTAGCGTTGCCTGAGAAGACATAGTCGCAGAAGCCGAGTGCCTTCAGACGATCTGTACTACGCTGTGAGTGGCACATACCGATTACCTTACCCGTGACACCAGCACGCTTCTTAGCCTCGTAGCAGCAGAGCATACCGCTCTTACCACCAGCACCGATGATGAGGACTGTGTCGCCTGGCTTGACTAGCTTAGCCACCTGAGCAGGAGCACCAGCCACGTCTAGAGCTGAGAGTGCGAGATTCTCGGGCAGATCGTTGGGGATCTTAGCATAGATACCGCTCTCGAAGAGGATAGCCTTACCGTCGATGTCGACCTGGTCGATGTCGGGACGGATATCCTTGATCTTGTCGATGCGTAGAGGTGTCAGTGAGAGAGATACGAGGGTAGCGATCTTGTCGCCCTCCTTGAGGTCTATCTTACCCTTGAGTGCATCACCTATCTTCTCGACAGTACCGAGTAGCATACCGCCAGAGCCTGTGACTGGGTTGCGGTGCTTACCTTGCTTCTCGACGATACCCATCATGATCTCGGCGATCTTTGCCTTGTCACCACCAGCCTGCTCCGCAATCTGCGTGAAGCTAGCTGAGTCGATGTTTAGCGTCTGTACATCGATGAGGATCTCGTTGTCGTAGATCTCATCCATGTTGTTGTCGATCTTGTCTGCGGGCTGTGGTAGTACGCCCTTAGGAGAGATGACACGATGCGTGCCATACTTGTTTCCTTTCTTCTGCATATAAAAGTTGATATGATTGATTGTGTGATTGTATTAGTAAATAGGGGGAAATCAATATCCTTTTAGTGGCGAGGAGCCAGCGAAAGGATCTGACGAGCCTCAGCTGGATTAGCGATCTCACGACCCAGCTCATGAGCTATGCGTGCTGCCTTAGCGACTAGCTCGCCATTGCTCTTAGCGAGGACACCCTTAGAGAGATATAGGTTATCCTCAAAGCCGACACGTACGTGACCGCCCATGCCGATAGCAGCTGCTGCTAGTGGGAACTCGTGACGACCGATGCCGGTAGCTGTCCAGGTAGAGCCTGCGGGGATGTTCTTAACGAGCCAAGCGAGGTTGTCAGCCGTAGCGGGCGTACAGCCGAAGACACCTAGCACGAAGTTAAACTGCATCGGATCTCCAGGCACCTCACCTCTCTGCGCGAGACGCAGGATGGTGTCTAGGTGACCCATCTCAAAGCACTCGTACTCAGGCTTGATCTTATTCTCGATCATACGCTTGCCGAAGGCACGCATCATGGGAATGGTGTTTTCAAAGACATCGTCGCCAAAGTTGCACGTACCGCAGTCTAGCGTAGCCATCTCAGGCATCAGCTCTGTAGGCTGTAGACGCTCCTCAGCGGTCATACCTACCGCACCACCCGTCGAGGGGATGATGATCACGTCAGGGATCACCTTGTAGATAGCATCTAGTGCCTCCTTAAAGCGTGCCTTGGACTGCGTAGGCGTACCATCGTCCTCACGGACGTGTACGTGGATGACAGCTGCGCCAGCGTCGTAGGCGGACTTAGCCTCGCGTACGATCTCATCGATTGTGTAGGGAACAGCGGGATTCTGCTCTTTGGTTACCTCGGCACCGCAGATCGCTGCCGTTAGGATTAGTTTATCCATAGATAGTTGCTACTTAGAGAGATGACTAGATTAAGACTTGCGCTGGCACTTCTTAGGTACTACGCAGGTGCCATGTGCACGGCATACGACGACAGGCTCCTCGAGCACGTCAGCTGCAGAAGCACTGATATCGGTGCGTGGAGCGATTACCTTGCGTGCCTCAAACTGCATCTGGCGTGATGAATTACCGACCTTGGTGATCTCACCGACAGCCTCTATATAGTCACCAGCATATACTGGAGCGAGGAACTCGACCTTGTCATAGGCGCAGAAGAGACCCTCGTCGCCATCTTGTATGATGAGTAGCTCTGTAGCTACATCGCCAAAGAGCTGTAGCATCTTAGCTCCATCTACTAGGTTGCCACCATAGTGCGCATCAGCACTAGACATACGTAGACGGATCATTGATTTTGGATTTGCCATTTTTCTGGGAAAATTAAAGTGATTGATTGCTCAGAGCCTGTCTTCGGGAGAGCCTACTCAGGAGCTCCTACGCCAGTACTCCGAATGTATATAGAGTCTCTGTGCGACTTACTCAAAAATGTAGTCCACAAAGATACCAGAGGTATGTACCGCCTCGGGGCTGATCTGCCCTACGGGGACGATCTCGTCAATCTCAGCTACGACGCAGTCAGCAGCCATAGCCATCAGAGGCTGGAAGTTTTGCGTCGTGCCCTTGTAGACTAGGTTACCTGTCTCGTCACCGACCGTACCCTTGACAAACGCCATGTCGGCACGTAGTGGTAGCTCGAGGAGGTAGTCCTGGCCATTGATGTTGATCACCTTCTTGCCCTCGGCAATGATCGTACCCAGACCCGTAGTCGTTAGGACACCACCGAGACCGCAGCCACCTACGCGGATGCGCTCAGCGAGTGTACCCTGAGGACTAAACTCGACCTCTAGCTCACCATTGTTCATCTGCTCAGCGGTCATCGGGTTCGTACCGATGTGCGAGACGATCAGGTGCTTGACCTGCTTATTGGCGATGAGACGACCACAGCCACGGTCAGGATAAGAGGTGTCGTTGACGATCATCGTGAGATCCTTGACCCCACTCTCGACCAGCACGTCGACAATACGCTCAGGAGTCCCATTAGCGAGAAATCCCCCGATCATGATCGTCATACCATCGTGCAGCTTAGCTTTGAGCCCTGCCTTATCGATTGATTTTTTCATAGATCTATGTGTTTATATATTTTGAACTTGCTATCGTTGATTGTTGTTGGTCGCTCGGGGCACCACATCTTGGCACCGTTACGACAGAGCTACTGCAGCGTGCAGCCTGCACTTGTCCTCTAGGCACAAGCATAGCGTCAGAACCGCTCGGAGCAAGAAGGATCCAAGCAATTCCCCGCTTAGCATACTCTGCGTGATACTATAAGTATCAGCCTTTATGTAGCCCTTGTCGTACAACTCTTCAAAGGTACGAATATTTTGCGAATAATTCGCTTCCCCCTCCAGATGCTCAGGACTGACGCATTATAATCGCCTCTGTCAGGAGCGACACATAAGCGACAAGCGAGGGAATAGATGAGGCATTACTATATAATGTGTCAACCATGGATTGGCTGTTAGCTATTGGCTGTTAGCTATCGGAACCATCGGAGCTATCAGAGTGATCGGATCTCTAATCTCTAACTTCTAAT